>JBFJXU010000013.1:0-18778 GCA_041622975.1 Thermoplasmatota archaeon | reverse complement strand
TGGGCGGAGCATCCCTCGTTTTCGCCCTGCTCTAGAAACCAACACGCCTCTACCCCTTCTTTCTTATATCACTGCCCGGCGTGGGTCGTCCGTGGCCCCGGCCCAGGCACCACCGCCCGCCGAAGACATGACCCTTGACCCCTTGGACGACGGGAAACCCCGCGACCACTGTGGCATTGTCGGCATCGCCGCCGACCGACCCGTTGCTCCGTACTTGTACTACGCGTTGCAGTCCTTGCAGCACCGTGGCCAGGAGTCAGCAGGCATCGTGACGCTCGACGGCAAGTTCGAGTTCCGTGTCCACAAGGATATGGGCTTGGTCGACCAAGTCTTCGACCCGGACGTCATCCAAGGCCTCCGTGGCCATACTGGCATTGCTCACTGTCGGTATTCGACCAGCGCCGGGTCCACCAAGGAAAACGCTCAGCCCCAAGTGGTCATGGGCAGCCTGGGTGGCATCGCACTCGCGCACAACGGCAACATTCCCAATACGGATCATCTGCGTCAAGAACTCCAGGAAAAGGGGTGGGCGTTCTACTCTGGCAACGATACGGAAGTGGTCGTTCGCCTTCTGGCCAACAAGTTGTCCAAGTTCGAGGGAGACATCACAACGGCCCTGCGCGAAACCATGGGCCGCCTCGACGGCGCGTACTGCTTCACAATGCTCGTGGCGGGAGATCTCTACGCCGTGCGCGACCCGTACGGCATCAAGCCCCTGTGCCTTGGTCGCTTGCCTGGTGGCGGCCACGTCGTCGCCAGCGAATCCGTTGCCCTCGACGTCATCGGGGCCGAATGGGTCCGCGACATCAAGCCAGGAGAAGTCCTTCGCATTCGCCACGACGAAGTGGAAACCCTCTTTGTCCAAGCAGCAGCCAAGCCTGCTCGGTGCTTCTTCGAGTACGTTTACTTTGCCAGGCCCGACGCCTGGATGGATGGACGACTCAACCAGAACGTCCGCGAATCCATCGGCCGCATCCTCAGCCGGGAATCCCCCGTAGAAGCCGATTTGGTCGTCCCGGTGCCAGACTCTGGCCGGAGCCACGCCCAGGGCTACGCTGCCGAGTCCGGCACGCCTTACGTTGAGGCGCTGATGAAGAACCGGTACGTGCACCGGACGTTCATCATGCCCACGCAGGAGTCGCGAGAACTCAACGTCCGACTCAAACTCAACCCGATGCGCCAAGTCCTCGACGGCAAGCGCGTAATCCTTGTGGATGATTCCATTGTACGGGGCACGACCATGCGCCGCATCGTGCGGATGCTGCGCGATGCAGGTGCTGCCGAAGTTCACATCCGCATCGGGTGTCCCCCCATCGTAGCACCCTGCTACCTTGGCATCGACATGAGCACCCGCGATCAACTCATTGCCGCGCGCCTCGATGTGGAGGGCATCCGCGAAGAAGTGGGCGCCGACAGCGTGGCCTACATCTCCAAGGCCGGCATGGTGGAAGCCTTGGGCTTCCCCGAGGACGAACTCTGCACCGGTTGCATCACGGGCCAATACCCCGTGCACGTACATGGTGAAGACTGCCGTCCGGGGACACCGCGCCAATCCCGGTTGAGCATCAACCCACCGGCGACCTGAAACACCCGCGGCTCTCTCCCTGGCCCGTGGCCCCCCCGGAACGTCCAACCATCATCCAGATTCCCTTCAGTCACTACTGCAAGAAGGTGACCTGGGCAATGGATGCCGCTGACATCCCCTACGATGTGGTCAATGTTAGTCTGATGAAGATGCGTCGCGCCAGTGAATTCAACCCTGTCGAGGAAACGGTTCCTGTGCTCCATACGGCAGATGACCGCCTCATCGCGGGCAGCGGAGCCATCCTTGAGTGGCTGCATGGTTTGGCGCCGGACGCTGGATTGTTTCCGTCCGAGCACGACGATGAGGTTCGCCAATGGCAGGCGTGGGCCGACGAAGAGATTGGCCCCGTTACGCGCCGTGAAGCATATCGGGTCGCATATCAGCATCCCTGGCGCTTCCAAGCGCCTTTCGTGGTACGGCCATTGCTCCGGTTGAACCGGGCACTCATCTTGGGGGTCCTCAAACTGTACAAGGTCCGTCGCTTCGACGAGCATGACCAGCAAGCCGTGCCGGCGATTTTGTCACGGATTGCCCGCGCCGTGGAGGCCAGTCCGTCGGGCTTTCTCGTAACGAGCCATGCTACGGCCGCCGATTACGCGGTTGCTGCCCTCGTGGCCGACCTTGCCCGGACTGCAGCGGTGCGCGGCTTACCCGACAACCCGGACTGGCCAATCGTGATGGATTACGTGGCCAAGGTCCGGCCGTCCCAACGGGCTCGCGTCAAGGCTCGTCGCATCAAAGAATCTGATTTCATCAATTACCGTGCCCTATCCGCGCAACAACGCGAAGCCTTGGAAGCAGCGGTCTAGTAGAATGGAATGACGGGCGCCAAGAATCGCTGTCCCACGTCGAACGCGAGCGCAAGAGCGACAGGATTCAGGATGTTGTCCGTAACGGGAATCGGCTTAGGTGCGCCTACGTCAACGATGACAAACACAGCAGCTGCAACGATGGCCATGATTGTCCCCGTGAATGGCCATGCAACGACGAAGGCCACCAGGGCCCCCGCTGATGTCCCGACGAGGCTCTTGTTGTCGTTGTGCCACCACTTGCGGCGGCCGTATCGTTTGCCCACAATGGCGCTGGCAGCGTCAGCGAAAACGGTCACGCCAAACACGGCCATCACAGCGGGAATCGTGACGGCCCAGGAAGAGGGCTCCCGGTTGAGCCAGAGAATCGCCAGAGGAAGTGTCGCCGTGATGTACACATGGGCCCCGAATAGGGCCGCCTCTTTCTCCCGGAGGCGACTGAGAATGACTTGCTTGAATGGGTAAGACAATTCGGGATAGCGGAGGCGCAACAATTCCACGGGCACGAGCACCGCGAAAATCAACCACAGGGCAAATTGCGAAATGTAGTGTCCAGCCACGAGCCAGGGACCCGTGGCCGCTTCCTGTAGGTGCAGACTGGGTCCGCCCGTCGCCTCGCCACCATACAGGGTAATCCACGCTCCGCGCACGATGAAGTGGCCGACAGCGACGTACAGCACCAAGAAGATGCCCATGAGCAGGTGCGGCATTTTGCGCCGCTCCTCGTGGCTCCACTGGAATCGTTCCCGCAGGTCCCGCAGCCGGGCCAAGCGTTGCTCGGGGACCGTGTCAGCCAGGATGGCATTCATGCGGTGGCCGAAGGACTCTCGGAACTCGTCAATGAGTTCTTGGTATCTGCCGAGCGTGTAAGTCAGGGTGAAGACAGCGCCGCCTAGGAATGCAATGAGCGTCCAGACACTGAAGGGCGCAGGGAAAATGGCGGCAGCGTCCCACAGCAAGTACGCAGCAACTGCAAGCACGATTGCTGCGCTTGCTGCACTCCATCGGTCCTCTAGGCGGGCCCGCATGGCGCGCCAAGCGAAGGACGCAATCAGAGCGCCGTACAATGCGACAACGACGGCTAGGGTGCGGGCCGCGACGATGCTTGTTGCATCCATGCTAGAGGTTCTCGTCGCAGTAACCGCTGGTGCCGGCTTCGGGCGTTACGCGGGTGGCCGCCCAGATGCCGATGGGTGCCAGGGCGGCAACTAGGAAACCCCACGCGACGCCTTGGGTTGCAGTGCCGACGCCAATCATCCCCGCCGTGAGGCTGGTGACGACCAAGAGGAGGGCCAACCCCTTGCGGGCGAAGTCCCAAGGCGCGCGTTGCATGTCAGGGCCCGGGGCGGGAATCGAACCCGCGACAGCGGAACCACAATCCGCTATGTTAACCCCTACACTACCCGGGCCAGTGGGCCGGCCGACTTGGGGGCCTTATTTGACGGTTGCCTTGGAGTTCACGCCAGTTGGAGGCCGAATCTGGCTGCCTCAGTAGTGGGCAGTTTGGCCCAGTTGTCCCCGGCGTAGTAGCGCGTGAAATGGGCGTCGCGGACCTTGTCCACGAGGCCAGCGCCCATGAGGCGTTGAATATGCCAGTTCACGGTGCTGGGGGCGATTTCGAAGGCTTCGGCCAGGTCGCATTGGGCAACGCCCGGGTTGTGCAAAATGGCACCAGCAATGGCAGCCGTTGTGTCGTTGCGCAATGCAGAGACGACCGTTTTGCGGCCATTTGCGTATAGGCCGCTGGCGCGGTCAAAGAACCGAAGATAGCGGCCATCGCGCTGGCTGATGACCAAGTCGTTCTTCTCGAGCACCCGAAGGTGGTAGTTGAGGGTAGAGCCGCTGCATCCGGCGAGTTCGCCGAGATCAGTGATGCTGAGGCCCGGGTTTTCCTGAATGGCATCGTAGATGCGTCGGCGGGCCTTGTGGTTGAGGACCGCTTCACCTTGGACGCGGGCATATCCTCCCATGAGGATGCCTCCTGTGGCGGCGGCTGCGGCCTTCAAATGGCTGGCAGCCCAGGCGAGCCCACCGATGATGAGCGCGCCGATGCCGGCCGCTGCTGCGACTGCCGCCCAGTCGTATTCGTGGGCGATGGCGCCGTAGGCGACGTTGGTGATATCGCCGTGCCCCGTCACGCGGGGTTGTTCAGTACCACGGGCTTGCAGGGTGATGTCGCCTGCGAGGGACAGGTCTTGGCCCTTGAGTTGGTGAGTAGATTCGTCCACTGTGACAGTTCCTACGGCGTCCAGGAGGTGCACGGTGCCCAGCACCTGGAATGCTGGATCGCGGCTAAACAGGGTCGCCGGGCCATCAAGGAACACACTGGCGTGCGCCGTTTGGATGTCGAATTGGATGTATTCGCGGACTGTTTCATCGTGGCTTCCGGGTCCCGTCCATTCATCGGTGAGCGGGTTGTAGATGGTTCCGGGGCGGGTTTCCACACGTTCGGAGGCGCTGAGGATGCGGTTCTTGCCTTCTGCATCCGTGACCTTGATGGTTGCTCCATAGAGGAACGCGTCCATGGCGCCGTCGGCGCGGACAATGGACTGGGGGCTCTGGGCCACGTGGTGACCGCTGGGAATGGTGTAGGTGAACGGCACTGGCCGGTTGTCGATGAATTCGAGAACCTCCAGGTCATCCGTTTGTGCTGCCACGGTGACTGGGTGGGGCTGCACGCCAATCACGAGGTCGCCGCCCTTCTGGACGAGATCGGTTCCGTACAGGAGGAGGGTGTGGTCAGCGTTGATGCGTTGCCAATTGACTTGACTGGCCGCCAGGGGAATTTCTTCCTGTTCCACGTCGCGGTAGGGGGTCACGCGGGCGGCGGGGTCGGTAGGGCTCACGTATTCGAAGGAGCGCACCATCACGCGGTGGAGCGTGCCATGTGCGTTGTCGAATGACACAACGGCTGGCCCCTGCACGAGCAGTTCCGCGTCACCAGCGACCAACTCATGGTGGCCGGTAGCCGTGATGGGTAGCCGTGCCTGAACATCGATGTCGCCCATGGCCGCCATGGCCGGGGCAGCGACGACCAGGAGGACGCCGAGAGTCAGTGCCACGCCTACCTTCATTATCGCTTGACGCCAGTTCAAGGTTCTTAAACTTCGTGGTGGCGTTGTGCCACTGGAAGCCTGGTTTTACTCGAGAACCAGGGCCCGTTGTTGGCCGCGGACTGCTTGGATGGCTTGGCCCACGTCGTCGGCACCGTACACGAAACTGCCTGCCACGGCGACCGTGGCGCCGGCCTTTTCGCACAGCCTAGCGGTGTCCCCGTTGACGCCGCCATCCACTTGAATTTCGAGTGGGTTCTCGCGGTCCAATGCCTTGGCCATGTCCGCGATGCGCTTAATCTTCGGCACGACGGATGCGATGAACGACTGGCCCCCGAAACCCGGATTGACTGTCATCAAGAGGACCATATCCACGTCGCCAAGGACGTGTTCCACAGCTTCGGGCGGGGTGTGTGGGTTCAGGGCCACCCCGGCCTTGCAGCCGAGGGCCTTGATTTGCTGGATGTTGCGGTGCAGGTTGGGACATGCTTCAACGTGGACCGTGATGCCGTCGGCGCCTGCTTTAGCGAAGTCTTCGACGTAGCGTTCAGGCTCTACAATCATCAAGTGGCAATCCACGAACTTCTCAGTATGGGGCCGGATGGCCTTCACCACAAGTGCCCCAATCGTGATGTTGGGGACGAATCGGCCGTCCATGACGTCCACATGGATCCAATCTGCACCCGCGTCGTCCACGAGGCGGACGCCGGCGCCGAGGTCGGCAAAGTCGGCGGACAGAATGGACGGGGCAACTTTCAGCACAAGCGGCCCACTAAGAGGTGTGTCAAGACGGTTGTGGCACGGCCCAGTGGGTGCGCCAGTTGACTGTGGTCATCCAGTTCCGGGATGGCCCGCGCCCTTCGGCTTCGGGGATTACCACGCGTAACTCCTCCACAAAGCCATGGCCGAAGAGGTCCTCCAAGGCGTCGCGCCATACGCGGCGGTCTGGGCCAAACAGTTGGGCCAGGACGGAGGGGTCGAAGGCGTCGTCGTGCCGATGCTGCATCATGAATGCAAGGGCAACCCGGGCCTCCTCTGGCACGTCCATGAGTTGACAGGCGGCCGCCGACGGATAAGCGTCTGCCTACAGGCTGACGAGGTGTTCGCGCACTTCTGCTTCACTTGGTTCATTGACCAGGATGGCGCCGATTTGGGCGAGGCCTTCCACAGCTTCTTCGTCATCCGGGTTGAGGTGGGCGGCTTTGCCGAAGGCTTCGCTGGCCTCGCGCACCAAGTCAATCATGTTCATGCCGCGGGGGGCCTCCATGCCGGGGGCGCCCGCAATCGCGTCGGCTTGGACGCAGGCCATGAGCAGGCACGCCAACCCGCGTTGGAAATGGGCCTCGCCGCTCTCGGGGTTGAGCACGAGGGCGTCTTTGGCGGCTTGGTAACTTGCTTCGTAGTTGCCCACATCCATCTCCAGGACGGCGCGGCGGAGCAGGCGGGGGGCGCTGGGCCCGTGGCGTTCAATCTCCAGGTTGAGTCGAGCCAACGCCTGGAAGTTCTCCACGTAGTCGAGGTCGAGGGGGGCATGTACGAGGCGTGTCAAGGTTTGTCGGGCCAAAGGCATCAACCCAAACCTTACCGTGGCGCTGAAGTTCATATAGCCATTATGGTAAGACGCTGAAATTGATGGGGGTTCAGGGATGGAACGGGCATTCATCACCGCCGACCCCGACGCTTCCCCTTAAGAGCGAAAAGCCACTGGCCGCGCCCCAGTGTCCGAGAACCTGCCTGGGGCTGACCCCCAGGCACCTGACCGCGACGGCCCCGAAAGCCCCGACCAGCCCGCCGAGTCCGGCGCGGATGTGGCCCGGGGCCCTGACGCCCATCAAGCCGACCAGACTGGGGGCGAGTTACCTAGCGAGGCTGGTAGTGAGGCGCCTGCTAACGGCACCGATAAGTCGGTGGTAAGTCCGCCACCGGTGGAAGGTCCGCTGCCACCCCCCCAGGAGTGGATTAACACCCAGGATTTTGGCACCACGAACGACATCCAGGTCCCCGACAACCTCTTGGACCAAGTGATTGGCCAGGAGCACGCCGTCACCGTGGTCAGGAAGGCCGCGGAGCAGAAGCGGCACGTCATGATGGTGGGCGAGCCCGGCACGGGCAAATCCATGCTGGCGCGGGCCATGACGGAGTTCCTGCCCAAGGAAGAGTTGGAAGACATCATTGCCTACCCCAACAACGAGGACCAGAACACGCCGCGTATTCGTGTGGTCCCGGCGGGCAAGGGCAAGGAAATCGTCGATTCCCAGAAGTTCGAGGCCCGCAAGAAGCAGGAGCAGCGCGGCTTCCTCATGATGGCCCTCATCTTCACCGTGCTCGGCCTCTCCATCTTCGTCGCGCTTCAGACCCGTGAGTTCGTGGTCTTGTTCTACGGTCTCATCGGGTCCCTAATCGTGTTCTGGATTTTCCGGTCGGCCGGCATGCAGCGCACCACCCAACTGGTGCCCAAACTGCTCGTGGGCCATGACCAGGACGAATCAGTCCCCTTCATTGATGCCACGGCCGCCCACAGTGGTGCCCTTCTCGGTGACGTACGTCACGACCCCTTCCAAGCCGGTGGCCTGGAGACCCCGGCGCACGACCGTGTGGAAGCGGGTGCTATCCACAAGGCCCACCGCGGCGTGCTGTACATTGACGAAATCAATACGCTCCACATCACGAGCCAACAGCACCTCTTGACGGCTATCCAGGACAAGCGGTTCCAGATTACGGGTCAATCGGAACGCAGCAGCGGTGCCATGGTCAAGACGGAGGCCGTACCCTGCGACTTCATTCTGGTCGCTGCCGGAAACTTGGATGCCTTGCAAGGCATGCACCCGGCGCTGCGCAGCCGTATCCGTGGCTACGGATACGAGGTGTACGTGAAGGACTCCATGGAAGACGACCACGACAACCGCCGCCGCCTCTGCCGGTTCGTGGCCCAGGAGGTCTCCAAGGACAAGAAAATCCCTCACTTCGACAAGAGCGCCGTGGCGGAAATCATCCACGAGGCCCAGCGCCGCGCTGGCCGCAAAGGACGCCTCACACTTCGCCTGCGTGAACTGGGTGGCCTCGTCCGCGTGGCAGGCGACTTGGCTCAAGAGGAGAAGGCGGAGGCCACGACGGCCCGCCACGTGCTCGCCGCCAAGAGCATCGCGCGCAGCCTCGAACAACAGGTGTACGACCGCGCCATTGAGCACAAGCAGCAATACAACCTCATCCGCACGACCGGTGAATTCATCGGCGTGGTCAACGGCTTGGCAGTATTCAGCGCCGACAGCAGCATGAGTGAATTCAGTGGCATCGTCATGGAAATCGACGCCCAGGTTGCTCCCGCTAGCAGTCGCGGCGAAGGCAAGATCATCGCCACCGGCAAACTCGGAGACATTGCCAAAGAATCTGTGCAGAACATCAGTGCCATCGTGAAGCGGTTCCTCGGGGAAGACGTCGCCAACCATGACGTCCACGTGCAGTTCGTTCTGGCCCACGAAGGCGTTGAGGGTGACTCGGCAAGCGTGAGCATTGCCACCGCCGTCCTGTCCGCCCTGACGCGTACCAAGGTGCGCCAAGACGTGGCTATGACTGGCAGCCTGTCCGTGCACGGCCTGGTATTGCCCGTTGGCGGCGTAACGGCCAAGATCGAGGCTGCTGCCAAGATTGGCATTAAGAAGGTCTGCATCCCCAAGGCCAACATCATCGATGTCCTCATCGAAGACGACTACGTGGACAAGGTGGAAGTGGTGCCCTGCGACACCATCCACGATGTCTTGGCCCATGCCCTTGTGGACGGGCCCGCCAAGGATGACCTGCTGCGCAAGCTCAGCGCCCTCGAGGAATCCTTAGTCGGTGGCCCCACTCCACCGGTGCCCCTCAAGGACGTGCCGACGAAGGACGACCACTGAGCATGCATGCCTTGGTGTTGGGTCGCTTTCAGCCCCTGCACCTTGGCCATTGTTCCGTGATTGAGGCGGCTTTGTCTGCCGCCGATGAGGTCACTGTCGCTATCGGTAGCAGCCAGGCCGGGCACACATCCCATAATCCCTTCACAGCAGCGGAACGAATTGCCATGCTGCGCGCCGTGTTCGGCGACCGCATCCGCGTGGCCCCAGTTCCGGATTTGGGGGACCCACCCCGCTACGCCCGCCACGTACTCGACTGCGTACCTGGCGTGGACGAGGTGTGGGGCAACAACGTCACACTGGATCTGTTTGAGGACGAGGGCATCCCGGTCCGCCGCACTGGCCTACAATCCCGCAGGTCCTGGGAAGGTGCTTCCATTCGTCAAGCCATGGCGAGAGGCGATGGCGCGTGGCGTGTCCAAGTGCCTCCGACCGTGTTGCCCGTGCTCGACGAGATGCAGGCGTGGAGCCGTGTCGCGAACTTGGCCGCGGCCGACCTAGCCGACTCTTTGATTCGCCGCATGCAAGCGGCCAATCTCAAGATGGCCGTGGCCGAGTCATGCACCGGTGGCCTCCTGGGTGGTGCGGTCACGGCTGTGGCTGGAGCAAGCGACGTATTTGTGGGCGGCATCACTGCTTACTCGAACCAATCCAAGACGGACCTGTTGGCGGTCCCCCGTGACGTGCTCGAGAGGCACGGGGCGGTCAGTGAGCCAGTGGCCATGGCGATGGCGAGGGGCGCTCGCGAAGCATTCGGCAGCGACGTCGCCGTCGCCGTAACTGGCATCGCGGGGCCGGGCGGCGCCACTCAAGGCAAGCCCGTGGGCACCATTTGCATCGCAGCACTCGGGCCACATGGCGAAGTAACCACCACGCATGGCTTCGGTGGCGGCCGTGCTGAGGTTCGGCTTGCCAGCGTCGTCTGCGCGCTCGAATCGGCGCTTAGGGTCAGCGCCCGAACCGACGCTGCCTGAGTTGAAATTCCTCGATGGCCCGAAGGAACTCTCGTTTGTCCAAATTGGGCCAATACACGTCGGCAAAGTACAGTTCGCTGTAAGCAGCCTGCCAAAGGAGGAAGTTACTGATGCGCTCTTCTCCGCTGGTGCGGATGATGAAGTCGGGGTCGGGTATGTCCCCCGTGTACAGTCGGTCCTGGATGGAGCCGTCATCAATCGCGTCGATCTCCAGCCGACCCGCCTGGACATCGCGGGCGATTTCCTTGACCGCATCCACGATCTCCTGGCGGCCGCCGTACGCCACGGCCACGTTGAACTTGTAGGCGTCGTAGTCCTTGGTGCGCTCCCTAGCATATGCAGCCACCTCTCGCACCTCGGGTGGGAGCGCATCCAGGTCGCCAATTGCACGGACGCGAATCTGGTTTTTGTGTACCCGCTCGTCGTCGGCCATGGCACGGAACTCCTGCTCGAACAACTCCATCAGGAGTTCACGTTCAGGGTCTGGCCGCGCTAGATTCTCCGTACTGAACGCGTACACAGTGAGAATTTTGATGTCCAACTCTAGGCACCAGTCAAGGACAGTCTCGAGGCGCTCGCGCCCCACCACGTGCCCCATGCGCTTGTCCACGCCCAGGACCTCGGCAAAACGCCTGTTGCCGTCCATGATGATGCCCACGTGGTAAGGGATGTGGCCCTCCTTCACAATCCGGGTCTGCAGCCGCTTGGTCCGCACACGGTCCATGCGGCTGACAAAGAACCAAGCAAAACGACTGTTGGCAAACCTACGGGCCGGACCGCGGACTGCCCGGAATCGCAACATAGCGTGCGCCGCCTCGTCAAGGCGACGCCCTAAGGCTCGCTCGAGTTCCTGCAGCCGTTTGCCCACGTGCCGGCGACTCGGCGTCACTTCTTACCTCCTTGCGTCCGTCAACCAGGCAGGCACCGCCCAGGTACATTCACCCACCTCCCCGGCTGCTCCAAGCGCCGACGATTGCATCAACCACTGTGGAGCGCATCATCATGCACGTGGACATGGATGCGTTCTACGCCGCCGTCGAGGAGCGCGACGACCCTAGCCTCCGCGGGCAGCCTCTTGTCATTGGCGCCGACCCACAAAGCGGGGCCGGCCGAGGTGTGGTCAGCACCGCCAACTACGAAGCCCGCCGCTACGGAATCGGCAGCGCCCAACCCATCAGTCAAGCATACCGTGCCTGCCCTGAAGCCAACTTCGTCAGACCTGACTTCACTCGGTACAAGGCGGCAAGCAGGCAAGTTATGCACGTCCTCGGCCAATACGCGGACGTTCTGCAAATCGCAGGCCTAGACGAGGCCTACCTGGACATTACCGCAGCATCCCATGGGGACTGGACCAAGGCCCGGAGCCTGGCCCGGAGCCTCAAGGCGTGCGTCAAACGTAGCACGGGTCTCACTTGCAGCATCGGCGTGGCGCCCAACAAGGCCGTGGCCAAGATTGCCAGTGACCACCGCAAGCCGAGCGGAATCACGGTCGTTACTCCCGCAAGCGTAACCGGCTTCCTGGCGCCGCAGCCCGTTTCCCGCATCAACGGTTGTGGCCCCAAGACCGCCGCGCGCCTCCAAGACATGGACATTCACACAATCCACGACCTGGCTAATGCCGACGCAGCCGCACTTGCCCAGCATTTCGGCAACCACGGGGCTTGGCTTCAGGCGGTCGCCAAGGGGCATGATGAACGACCAGTGGCGGCATCCCGGGGCCCGCCTAAGTCTGCCAGCCAGGAGCGCACTTTTGCGCGCGATGAAGACAATCCTGACACGGTCATTCAGGCCGCCCAGCGGCTCTTACGCCGTTTACTGGGTGATCGAAAACACGCCTTCGCCACGCTGGGCGTCAAGGTCCGGTACTCCGATTTCTCCACTTACACGCGCGACCATACATTCCCCGTCCCCTTGGACCCAGACCACGACGATGCGCCTCACATCGCAAGCGCCACGCTAGCGGTGCTGCTTGGGCCCCTGCTGGATGGGCGACCTGTACGATTGGTGGGCGTGCGACTAGGTAACCTCTGCCAACGCACCGGGCAGCGGCCGCTGAGTCGTTTTGGATGTCGCGTCCGGGCCCCCTACCACATCGCCAGCCCTGCCGGCGCTCACGTAGATATTCGCCCAATGACATCCCAACGCCACCGGACTCATCAACACGTACTCACGTGACTGTGCCCCGGCGCCTTCATGAACGGCGGGCCGCTGCGCCGGCCGTGGATCCTCAGGCCGCAGCCGACGCCGTCCGAGCCGCCTCCCGCGTGAACACCCAACAGTTCCGCGAAGGCCTCCCCATGATCGCCAGCGAGAACATCGTGAGCCCACGTGTGGCTGAACTGCTGGCAAGTGACTTGCACGGCCGCTACGCCGAGGGACTCCCCGGCAAGCGGTACTACCAGGGCTGCAAGCCATTCGACGAGATCGAGACCTTGGGCATCGATTTGGCCAAGCAGGTCTTCGACTGCTCCTTTGCTAACATCCAATCCACGAGCGGCACGAACAGCAACTTGGCAGTCCTCAAGGCGCTCACCCGGCCGGGGGACACGATTACGGCCGTTTCAACCGCCGACGGCGGCCACATCAGCCATGCTCCCATGGGTGCCGTTGGCATGCGTGGACTCGACCTTCACACGTATCCATGGGATGAGGAGACCATGACCATCGATGTGGACCAAGCGGTCCGCATGATTCGCAAGACCAAGCCCCGCCTGGCCCTCTTTGGCCAATCCATGATTCTGTTCCCGACGCCCATGGACGAAGTGGCCGAAGCAGCCCACGACGAGGGTGGCGTGGTCATGTACGACGGCGCGCACGTCCTGGGTCTCATCGCCGGCGGGTGCTTCCAAGACCCGCTGCGGGAGGGCGCGGACGTCATGACGGGGTCGAGCCACAAGACGTTCCCCGGTCCCCAGGGTGGCTTTGTTTTGTCCAACTCGGACGACGAACAATTCCAACGCAAACTGAACACCGGTGTCTTCCCCGGCGTGTGCAGCAACTACCATCTGCATCACTGCGCCGGCAAGGTAGTGGCCCTTGCCGAGTTCATGGCCTTTGGCAAGGACTACGCCCGCGACATCGTCGCCAACGCCAAGGCGCTGGCCGAAGCCCTCGCCGAGAAGGGCATCGATGTGCTCGGAGAAGCCAGGGGCTACACGGCCAGCCACCAAGTGGTGACTCGTCACGGCGACCCCGACGATGCCAGCGGCGCTCGCGCGGCTGGATTGCTCGAAGACGCTGGCATCATCACCAACATGAACATGCTCCCTGGTGACACCAAGCCCATGCGACCCAGTGGTCTACGAATGGGTGTGCAAGAACTCACTCGGATTGGCTGTACGCCGGGCGATATGGTGGAAGTGGCCGGCTGGTTCCGGGACGTGCTCCTCGACAACCGTGACCCGGCCAAGGTGGCCGACGAAATCCGTCTCTTTAGAGCCGACAAGCAGCACGCCAAGTACTGCTTTGACGGCGACAGCCGCGGCGCCTACGAAGACCTCAGCCTCATTACCCAGATGGCGTGACGCGGACAGCAATCACCGGCACTCCGGGGGCCGGGAAAACCACCATGGCGCAACTCCTTGCCCGCCAGGGTTCCCGTGTGATTGACCTCAAGGCGTGGGCCAAGGAAACCGGCGCCATCGTTGGTCACGACGATCAAGACGATGCCGACATCATTGACTTGGACGAATTGGCAAGCCGCATGGCAGCACTCCCCGAGGACTGCTTCATCGAAGGGCACTTGGCCCACCTGCTGCCCGTGGACGTGGCCTGGGTGATTCGTGTGGACCCCCACGTCCTAGGGCCGCGGCTGCGTACCAGGGGGTATGCCGATGCGAAGGTTGTAGAGAACCTGGAGAGCGAAGCACTTGACATCATTCTCCTGGAGGCCCTCGACAACGTGCCGCTGGTTGTGCAGCGCGACGCCACCACTCGTTCGCCGGGCGAGTTGCTGGAATCCTTCGCCGCAGCCACCGCGACCCTTGGGCATGACATCGAGGACGTTGACTGGACCGACCGCCTACCGTTTACGTGACGAACAACGGCATGTGTCGGACCGATGACCGAACCACCTAAATCGGCGCGTTGTGACCGCCCGCCGTCCCCAAGGGGGACGTGAGGGAGCATGGTACTGGACAGACACCGCGCCGTACTCGACTGGTGGCTCGTGCCGCTGGCCAAAGCGTGCCGCAACATCAACCCCAACACCATCACCTGGATTAGCTTCCTGTTCGCCGTCGCAGGCGGCGTCGCATTCTGGCAAAGTGGTCCCGAGCGGCTCTGGCTGCTCTGGTTGGCCAGCCTCGCAACCATTCTCAACGGCGTCCTGGACGTGCTTGACGGCAAGGTCGCTAGCATCACGGGCAAGACCAGCCCCAAGGGTGACTACCTGGACCATGCCTTGGACCGGTTCAGTGATGTTGCACTCATCGGGGGCATCGCGTTTAGCGACTGGGCACGCGTGGAATGGGGCTTGCTCGCCGTGGCCGGAACAATCCTCACGAGTTACTTGGGCACGCAGGCGCAGGCAATCGGCCTCGGTCGCAACTATGGTGGTATCCTGGGCCGTGCCGACCGCATGGTGCTCATCATGGCAGTGCCCGCCGTGGCGGCGATCCTCAATTGGCAGGGCATCGCCTTTGCCTTCCCGCCTTACACCATCAGTTTGCTCGAGGCGATGCTGCAGTACTTTGCTGTGGCCGGGCTCATCAGTGCCACCCAGCGGTTTGCAGCAGGCCTCAAGGGGTTCGACAAAGACGGCAACATCCGGCCATGACCCAGCCTGTCGCCTGAAACCTTAACCATGACCTTGCGGGGTCGCAACTTGATGCACATGAAAACCTGGGGCCTCGTGGCCCTAGTGGGTCTGCTTGCCGCACCGGGTGCCGCCGGGCAGGACGCACCGAGTGGCCATGGTGATGACCAGCACGAGGCCCAAGACCTCGCCCTGGCTGCAAGTCCCAGCCTTGCCCTGTTCCCCGACCACCAAGAGGTAGTGGACCGGATTATCGCTGCGGAGCAGCATCCTTGGATCAAGGTGTACATCGCCGGCATCAGCCACGGTGGTCGCCCAATCTACGTGGTGGAGGCAACTGACCGCGACTCCCCCGTGCCGTTCGAGGACCGGGTTGTGACGCTCCTTTCCACCCAGCAGCACGGCAACGAACCCGCGGGTACGCCCGCCGCGCTGGACCTCCTGGAATCCATCGTGGCCGAGGAACCAGATACGCTGGCCCAGCAGGTTCTGCTTGTGATGCCCATGGTAAACCCGGACGGCGCCGGCACGGCCCAGCGGGCCAACCAAGACAACGTGGATCTCAACCGAGACCACGTACACCTCACCCAACCGGAGAGCCATGGGCTTCACTGGGTCCTGAACGAATGGAACGTACACGTGGCAGTGGACCACCACGAATACAGTGGAGTGGGTGCTGGCGACCCCGTTCCAGTGCGTGCCTACGACTACGACTTGACGACGCTTTTCCCACGCCACGGCAACGTACGCCAACCGACGCTGGATGCTGCCATGGACCTCATGTACCAAGGAATGTGGCCTTCCGCCGAGGCCGCCGGATTCACCGTCAATGAATACGGCGAATACACGGTTGCTGGAACCCCAATTGCCCACAATGCAGGGGGCCCCGACCCCGGTATTCTCCGCAACGCTCTGGGTCTGGACAACGTGGCCGGCATCCTCGTCGAAACCCGCGTCGATGCCCACCCGAATCCATTCCAGGATGCCGAGCGCCGTGCCGATATTCACCGCACCGTCATGGAAGCCACCATCGAATACGTGGCCGCTAACGCCCAGCGCTTCAAGGATGCCAAGATGGAAAGTGAACGCCTCAACGTGGAAGAGCCACTGACCGAATACGTCGAGGCCTGGCCAGACGACCCTGCAACCGGTTCGCCGGGTGAAGCCCGCCGCGGGCCCCTTGCCATCGGTTACCGGACGAACGACGACCTCAGTCCCCTCATGAAGCGGCATTCGCTTGCTCCAGGATTTGCCCACGAGGGCTCGTGGGTGTACGACATGGCCACACCCAGGGCCGGCATGCTTGCCGCCATTTTGCATCCGGATTCAAGCCGCCAGGTAACGCCCGACGTGACGCCCTTGGACACGGTACCGGTCCCTGCCAGCAATGAATTGGCTGCGAGCAGTGACGCGACGGTTCCGGCGGCTCCGGTAGCCGCGCTCCTTGTGGCCCTGGCCGGATTGGCGCTGACGCGCCGCCGCCATCACTAATCAGTCGTCGGCGGGAAGCGCCGCCCCGAAGGCCCGACAACCTTCGAGCATGGCACTTGCCTTGTGCGTCGTTTCATCGAATTCCGTGTCGGGTGTGCTGTGCTGGACGATGCCAGCGCCAGCCTGCACCGTTACGGTCCCGGCATGTGCCGACATGCTCCGAATCGTGATGGCGCTGTCAAAATCACCGTTGAAACTTGCATAACAAACCGCACCCGCATAAGCGCCGCGTGGCGTGGTCTCGATGGCTTGGATATGCTGCAACGCGCGATGCTTAGGGGCGCCACTCACGGTCCCTGCAGGGAACACAGCAGCAACCGCATCCAAGGCATCCCTGCCTGAGGCCAGGTCGGCTTCCACGCGACTTACAATGTGTTGCACGTTGCGGAATCGCTTGAGTTCCATGAGTTCCATGACCTCCACGGATCCTGGGGCCGCCACCCGTCCCAAGTCGTTGCGGGCAAGGTCAACGAGCATGGCATGCTCTGCGGTCTCCTTGCGGTCTGCTAGTAGTTCTCGGCCGCGCCTGCCATCCTCGTCGTCATCACCGGCAAGCGGGCGCGTGCCTGCGATGGGGAATGTGGACATGCGGCCGCCTCGAACGCGCACCAGCATCTCGGGACTAGCCCCTAGCACGTGCCGGCCTGAGAAGCGAAGGTGGTAGAGATAGGGAACGGCGTGCGCTTCGCGCAGCCAATCGTAGAATGCCACGAGGTCGCCTTCGTACGGCGCGGTAAATGCGCGGGAGATGACAATCTGGAAGCATTCGCCTTGCTTGATGAGTTCCTTCACTTGGCCTACTTTCTCCGTGAACGTGTGCCGGTCTTGGCTGGCGGTGAAGGAGCCGATGCTCAGCGGTGCGACCTGGCGACTTGTAGCGAGCGCCGCTTGGCACTCCTGGGATCGGTCGGCGCCTCGACTGACATAGGTACAAGTGCCTTCAACGTGGTCCCAAACGAGGCCGTCCAGGTACAAGCCAAACTGGTACCGGGGCCACGGCTCGGGGGCCCCGACATCCAGTGTGGGCTCCGTGATGTGGATGAAGTCATGTCCAAGGAACCCCACCATGCCGCCTACGAATGGTGACTCAGTATCCGGGGTCTGGTAGAACGCCAAGATGCGACGCAGGAATTCCATGGGGTCCTGGTCGCGGCTGGGGGCCGGCAGGGCGCCCGTGACCGTCACCCCGTTGCGGTCGCAGGTGATGGTGCCGGCTGGGTTGAACCCCACGAACGAGTAGCGTGCCAATTGGCGGGGGCCTTCCCGGGACTCCAGGATGAACGTGGTGTCGTATTTGGCGGCCAGGCGTCGGTGTGCTTCGTGGGGTCCCGGGGCGTCCAGTGGGTGGTGAATCATACACCCAGGCTCAAGCGGACGAAGTTGCGGATGCCCGGGCCGATGCCCACCATGATGATGGCGAACTTGATGATGTTAATCAGGTCGGGTCTTTGCTGGGCGTCCTCCTTGGATTGCACGTCGATGGCGTACACCACGGCGAGGCTGACGAGCAACTTCAGCGGGGCAAAGGCAAGGAATGTGGGGTAGGCGGCGCCGAAGGCGAAGCCAACGTTTTGGCTGAAATCCTTGAAGGAGTCAATGACCAAGCCGGATAAAACATGCTTCTCGGTGTAGCCTGCGATGTCCAAGCCAATGCTGGTCGCGTAGGCGTCCACCATTTGGCTGAAGATCAGTAGTAGGTTCACGGGGACCATGAGGGCCACCCAAACCGGTGCATCCTCGGCGCTGCGGTCACCGCGGCGCCACTTGGCGACATAGTACACGGCCGCCGCCGTTAGGGCCGCCAAGGCAGGGGCCAGGATGAACGTCCAGGGCTGCTGGTTGGTGCCCACACGGTGCCACGGTTCATCGAGGAACTTGAGCACGTACGCGATGGAGAGGAGCGTGAACGGGAGGCTCATCCAGAACACCGTCTCGGTCGGGTCAATCTGCCCGGTTTTGTCGAACCTGGCCCGCATGATGAAGAATGTCAGTGCTCCGAATCCGATGACCCAGAGGGGATTGACATACTGGGTGATCATCTCCCAGCCTTCGAGCCACAGGACGAGGTAAATGAGTCCGCCGCCACTAAAGACGAGCCACAGTTTCTGGTAGGCGACTTCCCTGCCGGCGGCTTCCTCTGTCTTGCGCAGGTAGATGCCCAGCAGCAAGCTGGCCACGCCGCCCAAGGCGAATAGCAGGTAGATGGGCGGGGTGATGAACAGG
>JBFJXU010000012.1:0-18994 GCA_041622975.1 Thermoplasmatota archaeon | reverse complement strand
TCCAGATCGTCAAGGTCGTCCACGAGCACTTCCGCGTACCGGCCCCGCGCGTCACGCCAGATGCGGCCTTCGTGCCCCGGCAATGGTTCAATGCTGACGGTACCGATGAGGTCGGCGGCGCGCTCCAGGATTTCCCGCAGGTCGCTCCAGTGGCGGTGGCGGTAGGGGAGCGTGAACATGATTGGGACGCGAATCTGCAAGGTGAGGGATTCGTCCTTGGCGGTGACGGGGCGGCGGCCGAGGTCAACTGCTGTGTAGATGACTTCGCGGCCGTGAATTCCGTCGCGTGTCGGCCGCACGATTTCCGACATGTCGGTCCACATGGAATCCCAGCCACGACCGGCAAACGGTCCCTTGTAGCCGCCCCCCGTGACCGGAATTTTGCCGTTGGCCGCTTCTCGCCAAACGGTCATGACGTGGTCGGCTGCCATGAGGTCGCCACCCAGCAATTCGAAGCCACCCTGGTGGCCCAACTCGAGCGCATTGACGGGACAGACTTCGAGACAATTGTGACAGCCAACGCAGTTGTTGGATTCGGGCACGGCCATCCACCGGGGGTCGTCACCGCGTTCATGCACACCGTAAATGCAAGCCGTGGCACAGCGCCCGCAATTGATGCATACATCGTGCCTGGTCATTTCGAACCGTGCCGGGGCGTCGGCTCGGTTGGGTGCTTCTTGGACGAGGTGTTCCAAGAGGTCGACCATTAGGCAATCCTCCCGGCAACGGTGGCAAAGTGCGGTTGGTCGAAGACACCGCGGGTTTCATCGATGACTGCCTGTGCCTTGACGTCTGCTTCGACGCCTTCCAGGAAAGCAACAATGCGGTCCCGGGGGAAACCGAAACGCTCCGTTAATTCGGCTTCGAGGTCGTCGAAGGCGGCAAGAAGCGGTAAGTCGGTTTGGCACACTTCCTCGCAGGCGCGGCAACGAATGCATTGGTACAATGATGCGGCGTCTTCCGCGGTCACGGCGGTCGCGTCGCGGGCTAGGTCAGCCATAAACTGCAGCTTCCCTCGGGCCGTGGTACGGTCGTCACCGGTGTGTTGCCACGCCGGGCAGACTGGTACGCAGGCGGCGCATTGCGTGCAAGCGTCGTGGCTGTAGGCTTGGGCAGCAACATGGCCCGGGCCGGGGGCATCGTCGTCGTCGCCTGGGCCTTGATGCAAGGGAGTGGTCCCCGAGGCCCCGGGGTGGATGACGTCCACACGTTCTGGCACAGTACGCCGGGGTTCGAAGCGGTTGGCTCGGGCCACGATGCGCAGGGCACCCGGCCCCATGGTGGCAGCCGGGCTGCGTAGAGCGGCACCAAGTCGCGAGGAGCGTGGGGGTGGGTCGAGGCTTTTGCCCGGGTTGATGATTCCGCTCGGGTCAGTGGTCGCTTTACGGGAACGCAGGGCCGTCAAGTCGTCGTGGCGTTCCTTGGCGAACGGGATGTTCCAAATGCCGCCGCCGTACGGCTTGCCGCCCATCTTCACGGCGCGCTGCGTCAGTCGGGCCACTTGGGCCACGTGGGCCGTGTACGCCGAGCCAGCAGCATCGGTCAGGAAGGTCGTGATGTTGAGTACCTGGCCGTTTGGTAGCACGTAGGCTTCGTTGGCGGCGTGCAGGTGGAATGGTGCCAGCGCCTTGCGGCCCCATGCAACGAAGTCGCCCACTGCAGCATCGGGCAGCGTTACTTCCGCGCCAAGCAATCCTGGGCCCAGTTTGAGCGGCCGCATGGGGAAATGACGCTGTTCCCACAGCACGCCCACGGCAACGTCGTCCACGTCGCTTGCGGGTGTGTGGACTTCGGTATCGGCCTCGAATCGCGCCACGACGGTGTCGCGCTCGGGGATGACGTTGCGGCCCACTACGGCGTTTACTTCGTGGATTCGATGCGCATCGTACACGAGGACATTCTGGATGCCCGCCATGCCGGTCAAGTCCCGTGCCGCGTTGATGGCCGCCTGGTAATCGTCGTACTGGGTGACGACCGTTCGCGCCCATTGCGGGGCGTCGCGAATGTGAATGCGCACAGCCGTGATGATTCCAAGTTGGCCATCTGTGCGGAACAAATGGGCGGCTTCGGCGGCGCTCAGGATTTGCAACCCGTCTGGTGTTGCCACCTCCAGTTCAACGACATTGTCCTGAATGGAGCCCCATTTGGTCGAGCCAAGGCCCATACCGCCGGTTGCGACCATACCGCCCACCGTGCTGAAGCGACTGGTGGTCTGGACGCGGAGTGCTTTGCCGCGTCGCGCTAGGTAGTGTTCGATGCGATTCCACGTGGCGCCGGCTTCGACCCATGCAGTGTTGCTGTCTGGGTCCACGTCGATGACTTCGTCCAGGCGACGTAGGTCAACCACCACTTGGCCGCTGCCGGTCGCCAGACTTCCGCCGAAGGCGTTGGACCCGGCTCCACGCGGAACGGCTGCAACGCCGTTGGTTTGGCACCACGAAAGGACGTTGGCTACGCCTTGCGGGGTGACCGGTTGAACGACCGCTGAAGGGGCATGGATGGCGCTTTGGAACGCCTTGGGCAACCTGGCCTGGTCGCGGCGGTATAACTCCATGAGGCTGGCATCAGTGTGGACTGTGACGCCATCCACTGCGTCCAGTCCCGGTGGCACTCCCACGTTGCGGCGTAAGTGGTACCGGGTTTGAAGTGTGCGACGAAGGGCGTCCACCGGAAGCGGCGTTGCCGGTGGGCGACTGCTTCATGAGGGTCCCTGCGCATGGGGTTGTATGGTCCACGCCACCCAGTCGCTGCGCCCTTGGCTGACCCACCGACGCATGTGGCTCAAATGGGCGGGTGTCGTGGCCTCGGGGACCGCCATGCTGGCATGGCCCACCGTGTCGGCGTGGCAGGCAGCGGTGGCCGTCGTCCTTGGATTCCTGTGGTTCTACCCGAACGAGTATGCTGTACATCGTTGGGCGTACCACGGCTTGGCGCCAACCAAGGCCGGCCGCATCACAAGCGCCCAGCACATTCGCCACCATCACGACCCCCAGGAACTGGATGCCTTGTTCAATGACCCCCGGGTGAGCGTCACTTTCGGAATCGTCTACTTCCTGCTTGGCTGGGCCATCGCGGGCCTTCCATTAGCGGCTGCTTTCACCTTCGGGAATTTCCTTGGCCTAGTCCACTATGAATACGTGCATTTCACTGCCCACCGGCCCGGCGTCACCCCCTGGATGCCGTGGCTGCGGCCCCTCAAGCAGATGCACCTTTGGCACCACTACAAGTCGGAGCATTGGTGGTTTGGCGTGACCAGCCGCATCTTTGATCGGCTCCTGGGCTCGTGGTCAGACCCTGGCGAGGTGGAGCGGTCCGACACGGTGCGGACCATTGTGCCGCCGGCGCCCCGGGAACACGAAGTGGCGATGGATTGATGCAAGTTTCATCCTGCGCTTACTTATCTAGTAACAAGGGGTGGCAAACTTGGTAGGTATGTGGCACCGTACTTTGTTTGCAAGCCTTAGTGTATTCATCATGGTGGCCTCGGGCATAGGCTCCGCCACTCATGAGGTCCCTGGCCTCGAAACCAATGGCTTCACTCGCACCGAGTCGGACGGGTCCCAGACCGTTCTCGGGCGCATCCAAGACGTTCCTGGCGACATGACGCGCATTCCATTGCCCCATCGCTATTACGAGGCGATTGACAGCGCGTTCGCGACGGCGGCGGCCACGAGTGGTCAGCCTTTGACCAATCCGGTCCCCCCCGTGCATGAAGGCGCTCCCTTCGAGGTGGGCATCTTTGTGCGCCATTGGACCAGCAGCGTCGGCCCCGTGGCGACCATTGGCGGCTACGCCACCGACGACGCCGGCCAGACCCACAACGTCAACATGGTCGTGATCGAAGGCGCCGATGACCTCGATGCCCTCGTGGAAGACGTCCTGCAGCGTGATGCTATGCCCATTGCAGTCAACAGTCTCCCTTTCATTCTCAATTACGCCGCACCCACGAGCATCACTTTGCTGGTCGCGACAGTGCTCGGCGGCGCCATCGGCCTAAGTGTGGCTGCCATCGTGGTCGCAGAAGCAGGCTACCCTGAACTTGCCCAAGCCATGCTGACAGCCACTGTGCCAGTCATGTTTGCGCCGTTGTTCGGCGGCAATCTGCTCATCACGGGTGGCCCCTACCACATGGACCCCAATGACGGCGAACTGGTCGGAGATTTCCCGGACCAATTCGCTTGGACCGGCATTACACGGGCCGGCGGCAGGGCCGTGTGGGATGGCCTCTACATCCAGCGCAACGGCGACTACGTCGAGGGCACGGAATTCTCCGGCCAGAACGGAGAGAACGTGACATTCACCTGGGATGCCTGGCGACGCGTGGTCGTTGGGCCGGCCGTACGCGTCGATGCTGGCGTGCCCGTGAAGTCCCCTGGCGTTTACCTGCGCCAGGACTTCGAAGCCTCCAGCGGCTTCCATACCGGGGCCATGCCGTTTGATGCGCAGCAGACCATTTCGGGCGGCGTCTACCACGACGCCGTCGGTGAATCCCCGGGTGCGTCGGTTCGCATGCAGGAATCCAAGCGTGGCGAACAGACCATCTTGTATGCGCCGGAGCAACATGACACGTGGAGCATCGGCGTGTACAACAACGAGGCGCACATTCCGCTCTTGGGCACCCGCTCAAGTGCATGGCACTGGCATCACAATGATGTCACGAACCTCGGCGATGAGGTGGCCGCCATTGAATCCTACCGCATCATCTCCGTCGGCCTCTTCGTTGAGGGCGACCCGGTCGGCGATGCCTACAAGCCCATCTTCGGTGCTGACATCTGGAATGAACGATACCCCCTGGACCTGTGGGCCCTCCTCGTCGCGCTCGGCGGTGGCCCCGGCAACCAGGACGCAGGTGACGTCCAAACACGAATCGGGGTGTTCAACCACGATGAGCGATTTGTTGCCATTGCAGGTGCTCGGTGGGATGATGACTTTGCCAAGCACGATCACGACTACCGCACAATGGTGTCCGCTGGTCTGTTTGTCGCCAACCCCCTCGACCCGGGGCCCCGAACGCCGGGCGAAGCACCGGACCAAGCCCAGTACGTTCCCCTCGTCGGTGTCACCTATGATTCACCCCAACCGCTTGCCAATTGGGCACTCCTCCAGGCTGGAGGGTCCAGTGGCGAAACGTGGCGCGTGACCGCCGGAACTTTCGCTGGCGACCGCGATGCGTACCTGCCCGTGGTGGGTGCGGAATTCGTCCCCCAAGGATACCATCAGGACCGTGAGATTGGGGAACGCTACAATGTGGGCATCCTGCCAGGCGACTATGACACATTCATCCCGGTGGCTGGTGTAACCTATGACGGTGACTCTACGCTGGCCGGCTGGGCTACCCTGGTTGCGCTGGGCGGAACCTCCGAATGGGACACCACACAGGGAGTTTACGTCGGTGGGTACCAACCACTGACCGGCGTCAATTACCGCTTGGGGACCACGGGCCATGACCAGGACCACCAATTCCAGGTAGGCCACTACATTTTCGGTGGATTCCAGCCTGTGGCCGTGATTGATGCGGGGGCGACACCCAATGAATGTCAGCCTGGTACAGTGGCCGTGGATGTGGTGGGCTTCGGTACGCGCCAAGAGGCTAGCAATCCGACCTGCTGACCGCGGTACTCAGGCCCACGGTGCGCCGTTAGCAAACAGCACAGGGCCGTCCTGCTGAATGGCGACCATTCCGCGCCTGGCGCGGGATTCCTGGGGTCGCGGGTCTTGCAAGCAATCCTCTCGACAGCCGTCTGTGTAGGCAATGTGGATGCGTCCGTCGGGTCCTGGTTGGATGTCGATGAAGTCCAAGAGGTTCCGGTTGCCGCCAAAGCAGCCGATACCTCCGGTGCAAATCGTGCCAATCTGGACGGGGTCCGTTGTTACTTGGTACGTGGTCCAGGTTGGGTTGCCGTCGAGGGCATCGGTGCTGACACTGACGTAAAGGTGCCAGCGCGCGTAGCCGGGCACGTTGTTCGGGCCGCCTGCCTCGGGTGTGGCGAGGTACGCGACGGCGACACGGCCTTCGTCACCGGCGGTGACGTCCGCCAGCACAAAGGAGCGCATGCCCGGAGCACTGACCTTGATATCTGGATTCCAGGTTGCCCCGTGGTCAAGGCTGGTTGCTACTCGGATGCCGTCGCCCCAGTAGGCGGCGTAGACGTTCCCTGTGGTGTCCATGGCGACGCCGGGGTCGATGCCTTCGCAGCCGCCGCTGGACTCGCCGGCTCGGGCTTGGCTCCAGGTGGTGCCGTGGTCATTGCTGTAGGCAACGCCGAGGCCGCCATCGCAGAGGTAAGCGGGGATGTACACGTTGCCGGAGCGGTCGGCTGCAACGGGGCCGCCGGTGCGGTATGGTCCAAGGTCATTCTCGGTCATGGCAACCGTGCTGACCCAAGTCACGCCACCGTCAAGGCTGCGGCTTGCCACGATGTGGCTTGCGCCTGGTACGAGGAGTGCGAAGGAATTGAAGGTGAAGTACACGGTGCCATCGTACGGGGCGACCGGACTGGGGTGGCTGCCGACGGCCACCTTCTGATGGTCGATGGCCGTGTTCCCGCAGGCAACGGGGTTAGTTACCCAGGTCTCGCCCAGATCGTCGCTCCATGACATGTACGAACACGCCACGTACAGGTGGTTGACGTACACGCGGTCCGTCCAGGGGTCAACGTAGAGCATGGGGTCAAGGGTGCTCGTGGTGCCGGGGGGCGTTACGTCCTCCCAGGTTTGGCCACCATCCGTGGAGCGCAGGGTGGCTGTGTTGACCACGTCGAAGATGGTGCCATCGCTTGTGACTCCTAACGTGGGTTCGCCGCCGTTGAATCCAGTGTCCGATAGCAGGAATGAGGCATCATCGCCGAGGCCCGTCACTTCACCAAGGCGGAGTGATTCGCGGGGGTAGAGGATTGCCTCCAGTTGATACGGCACGGTGACATTGGTGTTTGTCTGGATCTCCACCGTGTACTCCGCGCGGCGCTGGTCCGGGGGAACGGGGGCACTGCAGCGGGTTGCGGTGCCGCAGGCGGTCCTGTCCTCGTCGTCCCGCAAAATGGCGATGACGTCGCCGGCTACTTCGATTTGCACGTACCCCACATCGCCGTCTACTTGGAAGACGTGGCTGACGAATTGGCTGCCGGGTGGCGCACCCAAGAGGGGGACGCGGGCGCCGGGCGGGGCTTCGCCTTCCCAGGAGAAGACCCATGCGGGGCCACGTTGCGTACCTTGTGTCCCTTCAGCACCGAGATGAGACAAATCCGTGGTATCCTCGGCAAGGCACCCTGCCATGGTCGTGGCGGTCAAGATTAGGGCCAGGAAGGCGGCGCGCATGGTGCGGCGATTCTGGCGGGCGTTGATACGCCTTGCCTGGCCGAGCGTGTTTCGGCTGTCACACCCTGGGCCTCGAATTGGCGGCCGTGGGGTCGCGTCGGGTGCAGCCACCCCGAAAAGTCCGATACTTGACATGTTCGAGTCTAGGTGACCAGTCAAGTAAGATTTCGACATTTGCCGATAACTTCGCCCCTTTGTGCCGGTCGCCGACGGGCTGTTTGGAGGCAATCGTCAAATACGCGCTTGAGGGGGGAATGCCATGGACCACGTTGAGGTCGCCCCCCACGCCGAGGAGGCCCCCGTTGACCCCATCGCTGCACTCCGCGAACGGAAAACGCAAGCACAGCAAGGTGGCGGGCCACAGCGCATCGCTGCCCAGCACGCCAAGGGGAAGTACACGGCGCGGGAACGACTCGACCTGCTCATGGATGAAGGCACCTTCATCGAAATGGATCCCTTCGTTCGCACCCAAGCCACCCACTTCGGTCTCGACGCCAACCGCACCGACGGCGACGGCGTGGTCACCGGCCACGGCTACGTCAATGGTCGCCTCGTCTTCGTCTACTCCCAGGACTTCACCGTACTCGGAGGTAGCCTCGGCCACGCCACGGGCCAGAAGATTGCCAAGGTCATCGATCAAGCCATCAAAGTCGGCGCCCCCGTCATCGGGTTCAACGACTCCGGTGGGGCCCGCATCCAAGAAGGAGTAGCAAGCCTGGCAGGCTACGGTGACATCTTCTTCAAGAACGTGGAAGCAAGCGGCGTGGTCCCGCAGATTAGTGTCATCGTGGGTCCCAGCGCGGGCGGCGCCGTGTACAGTCCTGCGCTCACCGACTTCGTCATCATGACCGATGACACGAGCCATATGTTCGTCACCGGCCCCGACGTGGTACGGACCGTGACGGGCGAAGAAGCCACCCAGGAGGAATTGGGTGGTTCGAGCGTTCACGCGGTCAAGTCCGGTGTGGCCTCCTTCAGCGGCCTGGACGAAGACGAGACCATCGCCCTCATCAAACGCCTGCTCTCGTATCTGCCTGCAAACAACACCTGCGGACCCACGCGCATCACGTGCAACGACCCCACCCAGCGGATGGACAAGGAACTAGCCAACCTTGTGCCGGCGAGTCCCAACAAACCCTACGACGTCCGCCGCGTCGTGGAACGCGTCGTCGACGTGGATTCCTTCTTCGAAGTACAACCCCGCTGGGCAGCCAACATCGTGGTTGGCTTCGCCCGCCTGGCCGGTGTCACCGTCGGCGTGGTCGCCAATCAACCCGCCGTCCTTGCTGGTGCCTTGGACATTGAAGCCAGCATCAAGGGCGCCAAGTTCATTCGCTTCTGCGACGCCTACAACATTCCCATCGTCTCCTTCGTGGACGTTCCCGGCTTCCTACCCGGCCTTGGGCAAGAACACGGTGGCATCATTCGCAATGGTGCCAAACTCCTCTATGCTTACTGTGAAGCCACGGTGCCCAAGTTGTCCGTGGTGCTGCGCAAGTCGTACGGTGGCGCCTACATTGTCATGGGCTCAAAACACGTCGGCACCGACTGCAACCTCGCCTGGCCTGCAGCGGAGATCGCCGTCATGGGTGCCGAGGGCGCCGTGGAAATCATTCACAAACGCAAACTCGCCACGCTGGCCAAGGACGACCCCGAAGCCGCCGTGCGGTTGAAGGCCGAGTTCACCGAGCAGTACCAGCAAGCCTTCAACAACCCGTACGTGGCCGCCGAACGGGGCTGGATTGACGACATCATCGAACCCCGCGAAACGCGCCCGCGCTTGATTGCCGCCTTGCTGCCCGCGTTGAGCAAACGTGAACGCCGGCCTGACAAGAAGCACGGCCTGACACCGCTTTGACGAACGCCACCATCAAGCCTCTTGACCCCTTTACCTCTCCCTGAATCGCTCCCGGATACCATGCCCACCAATCCCGCTGACCCCATCCACCCCGACGAACCCATCGCCATCGTTGGCGCCGGCTGCGTCCTCCCCGACGCCCCCGATGTTGAGACATTCTGGAACAACCTATTGGCCGGCCGCAGCAGTATCCGGGAAGTACCCAAGGACCGCTGGGACCCGGAACTCTTCTTCTCCGAGGACAAGAAGGCCGCCGACAAGACCTACGCGAAGATCGGCGGCTTCATCGTGGACGAATCCTTCGACGGGCTGGCATACCGCATGCCGCCCAACGTGGTCGCCCAAGTGGACGCAAGCCAACGCTGGGCGCTCACCGCCACTCGGCAAGCATTGCATGACGCGGGTCTTGCCACGGGCCTGCGCGGGGACGAAGGCCGCGACTTCGACCGCGAGCGCTGCGCCGTCATCCTGGGTAATGCCATGGGTGGAGAAATCCAGAAGCAGGTAAGCAAACGCCTGTACTGGCCCGAAGTGGAGGCCGCCCTACGCGCCGACCCTGACTTCCAGGCGCTTCCCGACAGCCGCCGCGACGCCGTCATCGCCCGCGTGGAGGAGTCCTTCAAGGGCAAGACGAACCCTGTGACGGAAGACACCATGCCCGGCCACTTGAGCAACGTGGCCGCCGGCCGCATCGCCAACGCCTTTGATCTGGGTGGCAAGAACTTCACCACGGACGCCGCCTGCGCTTCCAGCCTGGCCGCCCTTGACGCAGCCATGGATTCCCTTCGCCGCGGTGAATCCGACCACGTCGTATGGGGTGGCAGTGACCGCTCCATGGACGTCACCGCGTACATCCAGTTCAGCAAGATCGGTGCCCTGTCACCGGATGGATCCCGGCCCTTCGACGAAGCAGCCAATGGCTTCGTCATGGGCGAAGGCTGTGCCATGTTCGTCCTCAAACGACTCACGGATGCCTTGGCCGACGGCGACAAAGTGTATGCCACGATTCGAGGCATCGGTGCCTCCAGCGACGGCAAAGGCAAGGGTATCACCGCCCCGAACCCCGTCGGGCAAGTGCGGGCCGTGCGACGCGCGTACCAATCCGCCGGCATCGACCCGGCCACGATCGGCTACTTGGAAGCCCACGGCACGAGTACTCCCGTGGGCGACCCGACAGAATTAGAATCGGTCATCCAAGCGTTCCAAGAAACGGGTGCCCAAGCGGCAAAGGGGAGTATCGCCGTGGGCTCGGTCAAGAGCAACATCGGCCACCTCAAGGCAGCCGCTGGCGCCGCGGGCATCCTCAAAGCCGTGCTCTGCTTGCATCACGGCCGCATTCCTCCCAGTCTCAATGTGGAGCGCCTCAACCCCCGCATCCAATGGGACTCCAGTCCCTTCACCGTCGCCCGTGAGGCGATGGATTTCCCCCGCCGAGGCGACCACCCCCGCCGCGCGGCAGTGAGCAGTTTCGGTTTCGGCGGCACCAACTTCCACGTGGTATTGGAAGAAGCGACGGGGTCGTACCCCGCCGACTTGGCGGCTCCCCAAGTAGAGGTGAACATGCCTCACCAGGCCGTGGACCACCTCGACCCCGACGTGCTGGTCGTGGATGCTGCCCAACTGGACCGCGTCGCGGCCCTCGCATCCGACGCCAGTGCCTTCGAGCAAGAACGCAGCGCCATCACTGCGGCCGGCCGCCAAGCAGCAACCCGCGTCGCCTGCGTGGCCCCCGACGCGGCGACAGCTGCCAAGCGCCTCAGCATGGCTCTACGAGCAAGGGATGACCCGCAAGGCGCCGGGCGCCTCGCCTTCCAGCAAGGCGTGTTCTTCGGTGGCCAAGGTGCGCCTGCTGGCAAGACGGCTTTCCTATTCCCTGGACAAGGAACGCAGTACGTCAACATGCTGCGCGACCTGCAACATGAACCCGAAGTGAAGGCGACCTTCGCCGAGGCAGATGAGGCGCTCCGGGATGTCATCGGCTGCGACTTGACGAGCGTCATTTGGCCCGACCCCGACACCCCCGAGAACCAAGCCGCCAGCAACGAACGCCTGCGGCTCACGGAGTTCACCCAACCCGCCGTCCTCGCCGCCGACGTAGCCTTGCTACGCATCCTCAAACGATGGGGCATCGACGCCGACGTGGTGGCCGGACACAGCCTAGGCGAGTACGCTGCCCTCGTGGCCGCCGATGTCCTCTCCTTCAAGGATGCCCTACACGCCGTTGCCGCCCGAGGCCGCGAAATGGCCAGCGTCCAGGTCCCCGACCTCGGCAAAATGGCCAGTGTATCCGCCGACTGGGAACGCGTCCACGCCGCTATCCAAGACGTTGCGGGCTACGTCATCCCAGCCAACAAGAACTGCCCCAGTCAAACCGTCATTGCAGGTGCCAGCGACGCAGTAGTCTCTGCCATGAAGGCATGCCAAGAGCAAGGACTGCAAGTGATGGAACTCCCGGTCAGCGCGGCTTTCCACTCCAAAATCGTCGCCCCCGCCTCTGAACCCCTGCGCCGCGTCCTGGGGCGCCTGGATTTCCAAGCCCCCCGCATCCGCGTCATTTCCAATGTGGGCGCCGAGCCGTACCCCGACGACCCCGAAGCAATCCGGGACAACCTGGCGCGCCAAGTGGCTTCGCCCGTGGAGTGGATCGGCATCCTCGAACGCATGTACGACGAAGGCGTCCGCAACTTCATCGAAGTCGGTCCGAAGAAAGCGCTCACTGGTTTTGCTCAAGACACGCTCGGCGGTCGCGGCGATGCCATGGCCATTTGCTCCAATCACCCCAAGCGCGGTGGCCGGGCCCACCTACAAGACCTCAACGCCTACCTTGCTGCCCAGGGCCTCTTGGCAACACCCACGGCTCAGGCCCAAGCCTCATCCACGCCATCCGTGCAGACAAAGGTCCCGCAGGTCACCATTTCAGGAATCAGTGTGGGCCTACCCGGCCGTGACAAGGAGGTCTTCGCCGAGGATAATTTCGACCGCATCATCCGCGGCGACAACCTCATCGACGCCGTACCCGCCGAAGAACAACAACGCCTCGTGGGCAAGCACATTACGAGGTTGCGCAAAGGCGACGACGGCAGCGCCGACTTCGAAGCAATCTCGGATGTTGGCCAGGTCATTCGACTCGCCGGCCAAGCGGGTCACTTCGACCCCACGGAATTCGGCATCCCCTCTGATTTGGCGGAAGCCCTTGACCGCACCACGCAGTACGCCATGGCCGCGGGCATTGAAGCCCTACGGGACGCAGGAATCCCCCTCGTCCAGACGTGGAAAACCACCAGCACCGGCAGCAGACTCCCCGGCCCCTGGCGGCTCCCCGCAGAAATGCGAGACGACACGGGCATCATTTTCGCCAGCGCCTTCCCCGGCCACGACGCCCTCCTTCGAGAAGTCGAGCGGGTCCGCGAAGGCGGCGAATTCGACCGACGATTCCTCTTCCACGTGCTATCCATGGGCCACAGTCAATTCGCCCAATTCATCGGCGCCCGTGGACCCAACACCCAAGTCAATGCTGCCTGCGCATCCACCACACAGGCCATCGCCATTGCCGAAGACTGGGTGAAGACCGGACGCGCCCGCCGCGTCATCGTCGTGGGTGCAGATGACGTCACCAGCGACGCCATGTTCCAATGGATTGGAGCAGGCTTCCTCGCCGCTGGTGCCGCCACAACCAAGGACGACGTGGCGGAAGCCGCGTTACCCTTTGACCGACGCCGCCACGGCATGATCGTAGGCATGGGCGCCGTTGGGCTCATCATCGAAGCCGAAGACAGCGTCGCTGCTCGCGGCATGCGACCTATCGCCAAACTGCTTGCAACGCGCGTCAGCAACTCTGCATTCCATGGCAGCAGGCTCGACGTGGACCACATTGCCAGTGAAATGCGGGATCTGGTCGCCGCTTCCAACCTCGACCCGGCCACTATTGCACCGGCGACGGTCTTCATGAGCCACGAGACCTACACGCCTGCGCGCGGCGGCAGCGCATCTGCAGAGATTCACGCCCTACGCGCGGCCTTCGGTGGCGCCGCCAATCAAGTGGTGGTCGCCAACACCAAGGGCTTCACGGGCCACCCACAGGGCGCCGGCGTGGAAGATGCCATTGCCCTCAAATGTCTGCAACGGGGCCGCACGCCGCCCATTGCCAACTTCCGCGACGCTGACCCCGAACTGGGTGACTTGACGCTCAGCGACGGTGGCGAAGTGAATGCCCGGTACGCGCTTCGCTTGGCAGCCGGATTTGGTTCCCAGGTCGCCATGACCTTGACCGAATTGGTTGCCCGTGAAGATGAACGAATCGCGGACAATGCACAATACCAAGCGTGGCTCGACGACGTTGCAGGGAGCAATGGCGCGTCCCTCGTGGTCAAGGACCGCCAACTGCGGGTCGTCGTTGATGCAGACGTGCATCAAGGCACGACTCAAGCAGCCGTTCCTCCCGTAGCAAGCCCGGCTCCCGTCGCGAAGCCTGTTGAGGCTGCGGCGCCCGCCGTGGCCCAAGCAGCAGCACCCGTGGACGTACTCAAGCGACTCACGGACCTGGTGGCCGAGAAGACCGGCTACCCCGTCGAATTGCTGGAGCCCGACCTGGATATGGAGGCAGACCTTGGCATTGACACCGTCAAGCAAGCGGAGTTGTTCGGCCTCATCCGCGAAGCCTACGACGTGCCCCTGGCTGATGGCTTGCAGATCAAGGACTACCCCACCCTACGCGCGGTGGCTGACTACATCGCCAGCCAAGCGAGTGGTGCGTCCTCCAACGTTGATTCTGCGGCAAGCCCCGCAGAAATTGCAACCGAACCGGCCAGCACTCCCACGGGCTCGGCCGACGGCGGCGAAGTCCTCGCCAAACTCACTGGCCTCGTCGCCGAAAAGACCGGTTACCCGGTGGAATTACTGGAGCCTGACTTGGACATGGAGGCGGACCTTGGCATTGACACGGTCAAGCAAGCGGAGTTGTTCGGTCTCATTCGCGAAGCCTACGACGTGCCGCTTGCCGATGGCTTGCAGATCAAGGACTACCCCACCCTGCGCGCCGTGGCGGATTACATTGCCAGCCAAGCCGGCGGCGCCTCCCCCGCTGATGCCCACGTTCCCGTAGTGGAGTCCAGCCAGCCAGAACCCGCTCCGGCTGTCACGCCTGCGCCGACGGAATCTCAGGTTGCCCCGCGTGATTCGGCGGCATCCAGTGACGAGATCCTTGCCAAGGTCACCAGCCTTGTGGCCGCCCAGACCGGCTACCCCGAGGAATTGCTCGAACCCGATCTGGACATGGAGGCAGACCTTGGCATTGACACCGTCAAGCAAGCGGAGTTGTTCGGCCAAGTACGCGAAGCCTTCGGCATCGCACCCGTAGACGGACTGCAACTCAAAGACTACCCCACACTGCGAGCTGTTGCTTCCTTTGCCGCCGACCACCAATCTGGCACGCCTGAAACCCAGGCAGCCGACGTCGTGGACGATGCCCGCGAAGACACGCAGCCTGCCGGCGTGGTTCGCCGCGTACCCGTTCTGACCCCGTGCCCCCTCCCCGGCGATCAAGCCGAGGTACGCCGAGGCACATTGGTCGTAGTAGGGGACTTCGACCGCGCTCACCTTGACGCCTGGCGGGCCGCCGGGTTTGCCCCCACACGCCACACGGACCAAAGCGCCGTAGGCATTCTCTGCCTCGCCACGGAGGCCACCGGCCACGACCGCGCTGGCGCCCTCTTCGACGCCGCCAAGGCGCTCCCCGACGTAGACTTCATCGTCACGGTGACACGCCAAGGCGGCGACCACGGCCTCAGCGGCGGCGACCCCGAAATGGCTGCCGTGGCCGGCTTGACCCGGGCGCTGGCCCGCGAACGCGACTGCATCGTGAAGGCCATCGACCTCGCCGACAATGCACCCGCCCTCGTAGTGGACGAAGTCCTCGCCGGCGGCCGGCACGTGTCCGTCGCCTACGGCACGGAACGAACCATCCTGCAAGTGGCTCCCGACGATACAATGGTCCGCGACCAAGTGCCCGACGTGGCCGGCAAGACCCTCGTGGTCAGTGGCGGCGCGCAAGGGATCACCGTACCCATCCTCGAAGCCCTGGCCCCGCAGGGACCCAACCTACTACTCCTGGGCCGCACCGTGGTGGACAAGGACGCAGCAACATGGGCTGCCTGGAACGACGACGACTGGGCCACTGAACGCCAACGCATCATGGATGACCTGAAGCAACAAGGCCTCAAGGTCACCCCCGTCGCCGTCCAGAAGGAATTGGACGCCAAGCAAAAACAGGCGGACGTACACGCCAATCTCCAGCGACTCAAAGCCGCCGGCGCCAACGTACTCTATAGCGCTGTTGACGTCACGGACGCAGACGGCGTGGCCGACGCGGTTTCCTGGGCCCGCGAACGCTTCGGCGCCATCCACGGCGTACTCCACGCCGCGGGCTTGGAGATCAGCAAGGACATCGCATCCAAGGACCGTCGCCAATTCGACCTCGTGTACGGCGTGAAGGTCCAAGGCTGGCAAGCCCTCATAGAAGCAACCCGTGATGACATCCTGGACTTGGTCGCTGGGTTCAGCAGCGTCGCTGCCACCTTCGGCAACCTGGGCCAGACCGATTACGCCGCCGCCAATGCCTGGCTCGAATCCGCTGTCCAGCGCGAAGCCCGGGAACGGGACTGCACCGGCTGGACCATTGCATGGGGCCCCTGGGGCGACGTGGGCATGGCCACCCGAGGCAGCATCCTGACCATCATGGAACAAAGCGGCGTGGACACCATTCCCACGCCCGAAGGTGTCGCACACTGCCTCACGCAGTGGAACCGATCAGGCCACGTCATCGTGGCCGGACGACTCGGCGACCTAGCCGGCGTCGGCATCATCCTCGACCGGGCGCCGACGCAGGCTGCGGCGAATCTCACGGAGGCCTCCAGTGACTCGGCGAGTGAAGAGGTGGTGATGCACCTCGACGCCCAACGGTTCCTCGTCGACCACGCCATCGACGGCGTACCACTCCTGCCCGGCGTGGTAGGCCTGGAAGCCTTCCTGCAAGCCAAAGACCAAAGCAGTGGCTTCCGCGACATCCGCTTCCAAGTACCCGTCAAACGGCACAAGCCCATCGACGCCGTCATCGCCATGACCGGCGACGACGTACGCCTCACCACGCAATTCATCGGCCCCGACGGCAAGCCCCACGGCGACCCACGCGTGCACTTCACGGCGACCTACGCGGACATGGACCTGCCTGCCGTCACCGTGCCAGAGGAGGACGACACCATCCAAGCGTGCACCATCTATGACCGGTTCTTCCACGGTCCCTCCTTCCAGGTGCTCTCGGGAGCGCGTGTTACGGCTGATGGCGCGACCGGCACCTACCGGCGTCCCGTCACGGACGAGATCGGCGAACGCTTCGGCGCACCCCTCACCACTGAGGCCTTGTTCCAACTTGCTGGCTTGCACGTCATGCTCAACGAAGGCCGCCAAGCCCTGCCCTCCGCCATCGGGGCCGTTGCTTGGCGACCCGATGTAGACGCGGGGCGGCTCCACGTGGCGTACAAGGGACGTCACGGCGACCACTTCCGATTCGACTGCTACGCCGTGGACGACCGCGGGGAGACTGTGGTCGTGTTGGAGGACTTCGACCTCATTGACGCTGGCCCCGCCCCTGAGCCGACGCTGCCCGTGCTTGACGGCGTAGTGTTCGCTACGCACCCGGTCACCAGCGACGACTGCGACCCCCTATGGTTCACGGACGAAGAACGCCGCGTCCACGCCGACTTCGGCGTACCCAAGCGCGCCGACGAATGGCGAGCCGGCCGCATGGCAGTCAAGAAAGCAGTCGCCACCCACACGGGCTGCGACCCCCGCCACGTCCACGTAGACTCCACCGACGGCGCGCCCCGCGTCACCGTCAAGGGCCAGCCCCTCAACATCGGTGTCAGCATCACCCACCGCGCCGGCCACGCCGTGGCAGCGCTCGCCGGCGACCCCCTCGGCATCGACTTGGAGACCATCGAAGAACGCAGCCAAGCCTGGCTCACGGAATCCTTCAACCAACAAGAACTGGAAGCCCTCATGGCTTCCTCGGATGCCACACTCGCAGCGTCCTGCATGTGGGCTGCCAAAGAAGCCGCCTTCAAGCGCGTGGGCAAGGGACTCAAAGCCAGCCTGCGCGACCACACGGTGACACTCGACGACGACGGCGCGTTGGTGCGTGGACCCCTGCTCCCGGGTGGGGGTTACCGCGTGGCGTTCTTCCAATTCCAGGGCAGTGTCCTGGCCGTCAGTGCCCCCGCAATCGAATCCAAGCAATCCCTCGAGGTATCATCATGAAACGAGCACTCATCTTCGGCGTCGCCAGTGAAGACAGCATCGCCTGGGCCATCGCCCAGGACTTAGCCGCCCAAGGCGTCAAAGTGACCCTGGGCTACCAGAAGCGCTTCCTCAGCCGCCTCATGCAATTGGTCAAAGGACACGACTGGATCGAAGCCTGGCACGAATGCGACGTCACCAACGAAGAATCCGTTGTCAGGTTCTTCGAAGAAGCCGAAGGCGAGTTCGACATGATGGTCCACTGCATCGCCTACGCGCCCGCCGAGGCCCTTGGCGACGAGATCATCAATACCACTCGCGACGACTTTGCCACTGCAATGGATGTTTCCGCGTACAGCCTCGTTCGCTTATGCAAACACGCCGAAGCAAGCCTCGTCCCCGGAGCCGGTGTGCTGGCGTTGACCTACCTCGGCGCCGACCGCGTCGTCCCCGGCTACCGCGTCATGGGCACCGCCAAGGCAGCCCTCCAGGAACTCACCCGGGAACTGGCCGCCGTCCTCGGGCCGCGCAAGGGCATCCGCGTCAATGCCATCAGTGCCGGCCCCATCAAGACCCTGGCCGCCTCCGGGGTCCCCGGCTTCGACAACATCCTCGACTGGATGGCCCACTCCGCGCCCCTACAACGCAACGTCACCCAACAAGACGTAGCCCGCGCCGCCCGGTTCTTATTGACGGACCTTGGCAGTGGCGTCACGGGTCAAGTCCTCTACGTGGATGCCGGGTACTCCGCCATGGGCGTGCCCCCACGCCTCGATGAAGTCACCCTGCCGCCCCGCAAGGACGCCGACCAAGCCTCTGCCACCATGACGGCTACTGAACCTGCGTCCAGCCAGGCTGACAGCGCCCCGATTCAACCCGAGGGTGCCCGCCGCATCCGACTCGGCTGACGCCTCTTACGGGAACAGGTGCCAACGCTTCTTACGGGAACAAATCCAGGGCCGTCTGGACGGCCACGCGCGTGGCTTCCGGCGCCGTCTTGGCTAGTGACTCTAGGTCATCCACGCCATTAGCGGGTACACGCACCGCCCCGAAGCGGAGCCTGCGGGTCACGTCAAACCGGGACGCGAAGTGGAAGAACGCTGCCGTCTCCATGTCCACCAGGACGTTACGGTCCCGCCACGCCTCGAAGGCCCGCACCAAGTGACCATCCCCCGCGCCCACGGTGGGACTGAACCCGTAGAACCGCTCCGTACTCACCGTGGCTGCAAAGGGCAGATCCGGCATGGGACTCCACCGTGGCAACACCGGGTCGCGGGCTCCATCAAGGAGCATCCAACCCACGTGCGCCCGGTCAACCCAACGGGGCTCCCCGTCCGCCGCCATGGCTCCCAGGCTCCCCGCCGTGCCAGCCAGTAACGCGCGCTCCACGCGCCCCGTCCCCAGGACCTCCCACAGCAACGGCTCCAAGGCAGCACTACCCATCCCCGCGGACACCACCAATACGTCGTCGCCAACGTGCCAGAAACGGTAACCACGATGCTCATGCACCACTTCCCCATCAGGAAGGGCAGC
>JBFJXU010000011.1:0-19216 GCA_041622975.1 Thermoplasmatota archaeon | reverse complement strand
TCGCCCTGAACGTCGCCGAACCCTCCCTTTCCGGCATCGGTGGAGGAGCGTTCATCAACATCTGGACACCTGACGGTGTCTCGACGATTATCGACGCCCGAGAAACTGCCCCGGCAGCATCCACGGCCGACCAGTTCCTTCGCCCGGATGGCACCCCAGAACCGTTCATCACGGCCCATACGCAGGGCTACGCGGTCGGCGTCCCGGGAGCCGTGGCGGGCTGGTGGGAGGCACACGAGCGGTTCGGCACCATGAACTGGTCGGCTCTACTCGCACCGGCAGCAACGCTCGCAGCGGACGGGGTCGAGGTGTCCGAGTACCTCTCGTACCACACCGCGGTCCGCTACGCCAAGCTGGTCACGTGGCGCGCCTCGGCGGAGGCCTTCCTCAAGGGCGCCCAATGCATGCCCGACCCGGAGGGGCCCTGCGTTGGCGCCCCGTACGCGCCTGGCGAGATCCTGGTCCAGCCCGATCTTGCGCGGACGCTGGACCTCATTGCGGCCGGTGGCATCGACGCATTCTACGGCCAATCATCTTCGATCCCGCAAGCAATCGTCGACGCGGTCGCGGTCCGCAGCGGCCGCATGACCACCGACGACGTCCACAATTATACTACAGTCGAGCGAGAGCCCCTCCGCTTCACGTACGGCGACATGGAATTCCTCACGATGCCGCCGCCAGGGAGTGGCGTCGCCGTGGGCCAGATTCTGAAGATTCTGGAGCCCATGGGAATATCCGCCATGGGCGACCGCTCGGCCGACGCACTACACCTCCTGGCAGAGGCGAGCCATCTCGCGTACGCAGACCGCGGGGCGTATGTGGCCGACCCGGCGTTCGTGGACGTGCCCACGGACGGCCTGCTCGACGAGGCGTACCTCGCTGAGCGCCGGAGCCTCATCGACCCCGAGCGCACCAACCCGTCCATCGGACCCGGCAACCCCCCAAGCTCCACGGGCCCGCCGGACGACTGGACCTTCGATGACACGGGTTCCCACACCACTCACTTCATCGTCGTGGACGATGACGGCCTCGTGGTCTCCGCGACCGCAACCATCGAGGCCGTGTTCGGCACCGGCATGGTCGTGCCCGGCTTCGGCTTCCTGCTCAACAATGAGATGACCGACTTCGACCTCACGCCGGGCGGCGTGAACGAGGTGGAGCCAGGCAAGCGGCCACGGAGCAGCATGTCGCCGACCATCGCGCTGCGTCATGGCGTGCCCGCCTTCGCGCTCGGCGCCGCGGGCGGGCCGACCATAGTCACGACGGTGAGCCTCGTTTCCCAATCCGTGATTGAACATGGGACGCCCCTGGCGGCGGCTGTGGACCTGCCCCGCATCTACTCACCCAGCTACGCGAGGGGCGTGCAGTTCGAGAGCGAGGTCCCCCCAGACGTCGTGGCAGATCTGCGGGCCAAGGGACATGACACGCGACCAACGCGACCATTCATCGGTCGCCTCCAGGCCGCGGCCGTCTACGACGGCGTGTGGGAAGCAGTGGCTGATGACCGGCTGGCCGAAGGCGGCGTTCCTGGGGTCGGCTGAGGGTCCGTCGCGGTACGGACCCGACCTTGGGCGTGCCGAGACTTGCGTTATTTCCTCAACCGTTCCCCACACCACCATTCCACCTTCGAACGGTGCTCCTTATCAAGGGCCTTGGGGAGTCTCTTGTATGAAGTTCCTTGCTTGGTTCCTCATTGCCCTGCTGGCTGCGGCCCCGATGGCGTTGGCCGGTGACCACGATGAGGAAGAGGACGACTCGGAGCACGAAAACGGCGACGACGACCAAGAATGGGAGTACCAACTGTCGGTTTCGGGGGGCCGGGCCTCAATCGAGATGGAACGGGAGTCCGGTGAGGATGAACGCTCCATTGAATTCGAGTACAAGCGGGATGACGCTGCCATTGAATTCTCCCTTGAATCGGAGACGGGCGACATTGAGCAGGAATCATCCATGGAAGTCCAATTCCACCAACTCTTGGAGTATGAGGATGATAACGGCAATGGTCGCTTCGACGATGGCGAGACCATCGTTCAGGCCTTCACCCTAGCCGACGACTCCGAGGATGAACTGGTGGATGGTGTCCGCGTCTCGTGGGGCCCCATCAGTCAAAGCGCGGTGACCAGCGACAACGGCGTGTCGGGCACCAAGTTCAGCAGCACCGCAGGCCTCAACGGCGGCTCCATCCGCTTCGATTTCTACGTCTTCGCGGATGAAGCAACCCTTGGCCCCGCTTCCCTGGAGGCCACGGAACTGAAGATGGATATCGCCATCATGAATTTCCCCTTCCAAAGTAATGACAGCGCCCTCGCATTGTACTTGGAATCCGAGTCCGAAGTGGAGATCGAAGATGACGCCGATGTTGAAGGGGACGAGGAAGGCGTCATCGCGAATGCTGGCGACGCCCAGTTGCTCTTCGCTTGGAAGGACTTCGCGACCGTGGACGGGCGCACTGAATCCGTTGAAACCACGCGCTTGAGCAGCGAAACCAGCCAGGAAGACGGGGAATACGAAAACGAGGAACTGCTCGTGTTCAGTTACGCCCGCGGCGACGATATCCTGCACGACCCCACCATGGGCGTCTCGACGGCTGGTGCCGGCTCCCAGGGTATCCCTGGCCCTGGTATCGTTCTCCTCGTCGCTGGCCTGGCGCTGGCTGTGGCTCGACGTCGATTCTGAGACTCAATCCCCCTTCCTCCGCCATTCGTAGGGGCTCAAAGTGAACGACAACCAGCCGTCAGCCGTGACTTGGGTGCTGGCCAATTTTGGTAAGCAAGAGTGGGCCCTCCCCTCGTTTGGCGTCGGGCTGGTTGCCGAGGGTTGCCCTTTGGGTCGCTGCTATTGAAGTGTTGGGGTGGATTGCAGTTTATCCGCACGATTTTTGAGGGCCGTGTGTTACGCCTGTCACCATGGATGTGCTACGTGTTTGGGACGCGTATTGTGCGTCCTGTGACGACGTGAAACCTCACGCCGTGCCGGAATTGGATCCCGGGTCCTGCTTCTGTCGCGACTGCGGCACGGCGCAAGTCTTGGTCCGCCCTGGCGTTGAAGCGTCAGCGGCATCCTGAATCGACTTCCCTGGTTCCTATTCGACCATCTTTGCCAACTCTTCCTTCCAGTATGCCTTCCATTCGGCCACGGCGCCCTGGTCAGGGAGTTGCCGGTGATTGACGGCCAGGTGTGCTTTGTCGGGTGTCTTCTGGTGGATGACCACGTCAATCTTGGTGCCGTCTTCGAGGTCGGCGCGCCAGTAGCGCCATTTGTCGGTGCGCGTGATGCGCGGTTCGTCCACCATGGCAACGCCGTTGAATTGCACACGGCCCTCAGCATGATGAGCCCAGGCGTCCAGCCATTCGTCCATAGTACCTGCGAGGGTCTTGCTGGCACCGGTTTGGAACCCGCCGCTACTGGTTTGGCCTACCACGCGTTTGCCCGTCATCCGCTCGTAGCCAACGGCGACCATTTGGCACCACCATCCGGTCAGGTGGGGCGAATCTTGGCCGATGAACTTGGCAAGGTCCGCATGGTCCATGTGGGCGGCACCAGCAGCATCGAGGTGCCTGTGCCATTGCTGCCAAGTGCGCCCCGTGGCCTGCTCGACGGCCTCGTCGCTGACGTTTGCGTCACTCATAGACTGAATTCGCGGCGCTTCATCACGACGGCGGCGGCCCCGAGGAACACCACCGTCATGATGAGCAGATTGCGCACGGCGGCGACGGATTCGCCTTCGGGGAGCCAGACGAGTCCTTGGTCGAAGGGCCATTCACGTAGGGCGTCGGCGAGTTGGTTGCCGATGGTGAAGTTGCGCGTCCATGGCAGCAGGAATCCGCTGAGGGTTTCCCAGCCGAAGACGAAGGCGAGTCCCCACCAGTAGGCTTTCTCGACGAGGACGCCGAGCAGCACGAAGAAGGCGCCGTAGGCAAGTACCGCCAACACGCTTGCAAGAAGTGGAGTGGTGAGGAAGCCCAAGTCCGCTTCGGGGGTTTGGAACAACACCACGTAGGCGAGCAGGGTGCCAAGCAGTACGGCAATCAGGGCCACGAGGCCGCCTGCGAGGAAGCGACTGACGGGCACCATCCATCGGGGTACGGGGCGAGTAAGTAGGTACACCAGGTCGCCTTCGCGGCGCGCGTCCGTGATGACTCCCACCGTGAAGGCCATGACGATCAAGGGCACGATGACAATGAACTGGAGGTTGGCCAGGACATTGATGTAGAACTGCTTGATCGTCAACGTGGCGTCCCGTTCAGGGGCGTTGTCATCGCTGGGTGCAACGGGTTGGATGACGAGCGTGCGGGCAACGTGGTTGTCACTCGTGTCATCCGCACCAGTGGCATTTGCGTAGGCGCGCATCCAGTAGGCGCCCTGCGAGGCGCTCCACGTCATGGTGACTGTGTTCGTGCCGCCATCGAGGATTACGGTCTCGGTGTGGTCGGCCATGGGGGTGAGGATGCCGTTGAAGGTGCGGCCTACTTCGATGGTCACGTTGTGGGTGCCGCTGCCGCTGACAGTAGCGGTGAAGGTCAGTGTCTTGCCGGGCGCTAAGTCCCCATCCACGGCGATGGAGTTCACCGTAACGGGCGTTGGTGCGCCGTCGCCAGAGAGATTGCCGGGCGGAGTGGGGGCTTGGCTGGCCGGCGGTTCGGCGTAATTGACGACGAACGGCTTGGCCACTTGGTTGTTGAATTCGTCAATTTCCCCCACGAGGTCTTCACTGGCGGGGTCTACATCGAGGAGGACCCAGTAGGCACCGGGGGAGGGCGTCCAGGCCAATTGAAGGGTGCGTGACTCGCCAGCCCCTAACCCGTCAATCTCCGTGTCATTGGTGGCGCGCGCGTTCAGGGTATTGCCAAAGACGGTGCCGACGCTTAGACTGGCATTGAAGCGTCCCACGGCGCTACCCCCAGGATTGGAAATGGTGCCTTCGAAGACCAACTCTTGGCCTTCGACCACGGGGCCATCCCACGCCACCTCGGTTGCTTCCAAGTCGGCTTGGTGCGTGGCAAGCCAGGCACCCGCCAAGAGTACGGGCACGAGGGCGGCCAGGGCAGCAGTGACGAAGCCACGTGTGCTGACCCAACTGGACAAATCGCTGCGGAACAAGGTTGCGAATTTCATGCGTCCACCACCAAGTATTGGAATACGGACTGAACGTCGTCGTCGAGTTGTCGGATTGCTGTGACGGGGTCGCGTGAGGCAATCAGGTGCTTTTGCAGCCGCCTCTGGAACGAGTCCACGTCGCTTGTTTGAATGATGACGCCATCCTCGTCGGTTTCTAGACTGCTCACTTCATCCCAGGTCCAAAGTGTGGCACCAAGCCCACGGGGGTCTGGCGTGGCAAGTTGCACGCGCCGAGGGTACTGGCGGAGGAAGTCGCGGATTTCATGCACGTTGCCGTATGCTTGCTTGCGCCCGGCCGCTAGGACGAGAATGCGTTCGGTGAGGGCTTCCACGTCAGAGAGTACGTGCGTCGAGAGAATCACGTCACCGCCGTCTTGCACGTGGCCGCGGATGAGGCCAATCAAGTCGTTGCGTGTCAACGGGTCAGTGCCGAGGAACGGCTCGTCCAGGATGAGCAGATCCGGTGCGTGCATGAGGGCTAAGGCGAACTTGAGTCGCTGGCGCATCCCCTTGGAGTATGTGCCCACACGGCGGTCGGCGGCGTCCGTAAGCCCCACATCTTCGAGCGCTTGTTCTACGGCGCCATCTTCGGTGACTCCGCTCAACCGGGCTCCCCGTTCCAGCACCGCACGACCCGTGCGACCGCGCCACGGCGCGTCGCCTTCGGGCACGTAACCAATGCGTTCCAGCAAAGCGGTGTTGTCCCAGGGGTTGTCCCCGTACACTTGAATGGAACCACTGCTGGGCTTCTGGAGTCCCATGATGAGACGCATGAGCGTCGACTTGCCCGCGCCGTTGGGGCCAAGCAGCCCTACGATGCCGCTGCCCAAATCCACGTCCAAGTCATTCAAGCCGATGACGTCGCCATACCACTTGGACAGGCCATCGCATTGAACAGTCATTCTTCGGACCTCCATGGTTGGCGAATCATCACTGCAAGCCAACTAACGGCGGCCAGGACGACGAGTGCCACAAGTCCCCAATTGGCATCCACGTCGCCGCGCGGCGCACCGTAGAGCCACGTGGCTTGTTCAGCATGGGCGGCCAACGGGCTTAGGACGTTGAGCGCAGTGGTGCCGGTGATGGCAGAGAGCAGTTGCCCCACGAAGATGTCAAGCGTAGCAATACCGCCAAACAGGATGGCGCCCGCAGCCAGACTGCTTCGTGCCACAGTGCTCAAGGCAATGGCTGCGCCACTGATCGGGATGGCCCATAGGAGGCCCATGATGAGCGCCTTGAAGGGCGCCGTGGACCAGCCGGCAGGGTGGTCGTCGAACACGAACCAGGTGCCCGCCATGTACAACCACACGGGGATTACGTAGGCCGCAAAGACGGCGCCCGCGACGGCGAGGCTCTTGCCGCCGAGGTATGCGGCGCGGCTCACCGGGCGCGATCGGTACAGGTCTAAGGCGCCCGACTGCGCATCCTCCAGCAAGGCAGGCCCTGCCATAATGGCAGCAATGGCAAGGACACCCCAGCGCAGGTTGTTGCTGAAGTCGAGGAAGTTGGCAAGCGTGTGCGCACTCCCACCAGAATCAACGGAGTAAACGCTGCCCAAGTACAACACGCCGTAGGCGAATACGCCGATGAAGGCTAAGCGGCCCCACGGGTGGTCGTAGGCTTGCCGAACGGCATTGACGACGATGGCGACGAGGGGATTGCCCGTAGCCCGTCCGTCCCAGCGGGCGTACGTCACGCTGCACCCCCCACCACGGCAGCCAATCGCTCTTCCAGTCCGTGTTCGGCTGGTGCCAGGTGTTCGATGATGATGTTGTGGGTATCGGCGGCGGCGAGGATGGCGTGGGCATCGGCAGCCACGCGGACCTGGCTCCCCATGTCCTCGGCGCTCAGGCCTTCCTCACGCAGTGCTGCCAGCAGACGGCCGGGCGTGGCGTCTGCACGCACCATGTATGCCTGCGTCTCCATGCGACGAAGTTCGGCCACCGTGCCCTGTGCGGCGATGCGGCCGTCTGCGAGCATGACCACGTGGTCAGCCACTTCTTCTAGGTCGCCAAGCAGATGGGTGCTGACCATGAGGCGAATTCCGGCGTCTTGGAGTTCTCGCATCAAACGCAATAGGTGTGCGCGGGAGCGGGGGTCAACCGCCTCCGTCGGTTCATCAAGAATGAGAAGGTCGGGGTCGTGCACCAGCGCTTGAGCCAGTTTGAGCCGCTGGCGCATGCCGCTCGAGTAGCCCGACACGGGGCGATATCGTTCTTCGCCCAGTTCCACGTAATCCAATACTTGGTGCGCCCGGCGCATGGCGTCGGCGCCACCCATACCGCTGAGGCGGCCGGCGTATGCCACACCTTTGACACCGGACAGACCGGGGAACACAGCCTCGCCCTCGGGGAAGTAGCCAACCCGTCGGCGGGTCTCGGGGCCAACTGGCTCACCGAGGACACTAACGGTGCCGCTGGTGGGCTCAATGAGTCCGAGGGCCAGGCGAATCAGCGTGGATTTGCCGGCGCCGTTTGGGCCAACGAGTCCCACCATGTCACCATCAATTCTGGCCGTCACCGGACCGAGCGCCGGGTGGCCCCCGTACAGTTTCACGACTTCTTCAAGTTCGACCAGCGCCATGTCGCTGGAGCGCACTAATAAACGATTCAAGAAGATTGCCTCCCCCCAAGGCTTAGGAGGCCTGGCGTCCAATGGGAATCATGCGCGCCACTGCCATTCTTGTCATGCTCCTGGCAGGTTGCATGGCTGGCCCGAGCGACCCCGGCACGGTGCCCGCCGACGGCGACGGCACTACGACGGACTCCTCAGACTCCTCAGTAGGTGTGCCCGCACCTGCCTACGTGGCCAGCAACTTGGATGGTGAGGAAGTGGCACTGTCCGACTTCCGCGGCGACGTGGTGCTCCTGCACGTCTGGGCTACGTGGTGCACCATCTGCAAAGCAGAGTACCCAGAAATCCAAGCCATGCAGGACCAGTGGAACACCCAAGGCTTCGAAGTTGTAGCCGTGAGCATCGATGCCCACGGACGCGGCGACCACGTGCGCCAGACCGCCGAGGAACGAGATTACAACTTCACGGTGCTGTGGGACCCCGACGACAACGTCCGGCCCGCATTCGATGTACGCTACCAGCCCAACAGCATCCTCATCAGCCGCGAGGGCAACATCGTGAAGACTTGGCATGGCCGCATCCCAGGCGGCGCAAGCGGCGCCGAAGACCTCATCGAGCAAGAAGTCAACCGCCACAATGCCTAAGCACGGCCACATCGGGCCAGGGCCGTGCGCCTGATTGCCACTTTGTTCCTCCTGCTTGCAGCCGGCCTAGCCGGTTGCGTGACCGATGACGGTTTGGATACCCTACCAGACCCTACCCCGACTGCATCAGGGCTGGCACTCCCGATTGGGGAAATCTCGTTTGAACCCACCATCGGCGTCCACCCCGACGGCACCATTTTCATGAGCACCTTCAACAGGGACGCCCCAAGCACCTTCCTCCTGCGCCGCAGTCACGACCACGGCCAGACGTGGGAAGACGTGACGCCCGAAGTATTCGGCGACGTGACGTTCCCACCCAGCAGCAACGACCCCTACGTGTACGTGGACGACACCGGTCGCGTATTCCTGAGCGACTTGCAAGCACTCCTTTGCAGTACCTTGGCTTGGAGTGACGACAAAGGCGACACGTGGACTGTGAACCCCATTGGCTGCGGCCACCCCTTCGGCGTCCACGACCACCAGACACTCTTCAGCGCCGAACCCCGCACCGTGGCCACAATCGGTTACGACAAAGTGGTCTACTATTGCGTCAACCGTGTGGCTGACAGCGCCTGCGCCACCAGCCTCAACGGGGGCCTCACGTTCGGCCCTCTACGCCCGGCGGTGTTCCCCGGCGTGCAGACGGGGGATGAAGCGGGCTTCTGCGGCGGCCTACACGCACACGGCACCGCCGCGCCCGACGGAACGGTCTACCTACCCAAGGGCCACTGCGGCAAACCATGGGTCGCCATCACCAAAGACGACGGCGTGACATGGGAAGCGGTCAAGATTAGCGACATGGACATTCGGGGCCACGAAGTCGCTGTCGCAGTGGACGAAGGTGGCAGCGTCTACGCGTTCTGGATCGGCAGCGACCTACGCCCGTACCTGGCCATCAGTCTGGACGGGGGATACACCTGGGCTGAACCCATCATGGTCGCCCCCGACGGCGTGGGCACGACCGACTGGCCAACCGTAACCGCCGGCGCGGCAGGCCACGCAGCGTTCGCTTACTACGGCACTCAAACAACCAAGGCCTATGATGAAATGGATGGCGAGGACACCTGGAACGGCTACATCGGCATCTGGTCCAATGGCACCATCACCACGGTCAAGGTCAACGACGACCCACTAGCACGTGGCATCTGCGGCGGCACCCGCTGTCAAGGCGTCGGCGACTTCATTGACATCACGATGGCGCCCGATGGCCGGCCGTGGGCCGCCTTCGTGGACGTGTGCCACGATGCTTGCATTAGTGGAGAAACCGGCGCCAACGAAGGCGGCAACCTAGGCGTAGCTGGAACCCTCGACGTGGGGCCTAGCCTACTGGGTGGCGGCCTGAACGCCTTGCCGCGCACGCTGTAAGGCACGCACCGCCAACGCGGGAGTAACCGTGCCTTCGAAGGCCTCCGACGGGCCTTGAATGAAGGCGTAGCCATACCAATGCAGCACATCGACCATCTGTTTGTAATCGGCATTGGGCTCCAGCGTCTGCCAGTCGTTTGCCATGTAGCCACGCACCTTGCCGTCCATGATGCCCTCTTGGTCGCCACCATGGTCGTCCCGCCCCATGCGCAGTCGGTCTCCTTGGCAATTCAGCACCGCAGTACGGTCTAACCGCCCTACAATCACGCCGTTGTCCACGACGGGCAGGTGGTCCACGTGCGTCTTACTGAATGTCCTGGCCGCCTTGCCCATGGTGTCATCCGGGGACACGGTGGGCGTGTCTTGCGCGCACTGGCCCGCCCGCGGCCCATCCTGGAAGGCGTGCAATACCGCTACTGCATCCACGTAGGACGGCTTGCCAAACCGGGATCCTCCACGCACCGGCAGGTAGGGCGCTAGTGATTCGCTGAACGCGTTCATGACTTCCTCTGGCGAAGCGTCGCGGTCCACCACGGGAACCGGCTGGGTCATCTTGTCGATGTGCATACGGTGGTCGATGCGGCCACCCATGAGGCGGCGGGCATTCACGACACCATAGGGGCGGTGGCGATCCATCACGATGGGGGGCCGGCTGGTTTCGCCGCGCAGGTATGCTAACACCTTGCCGGCTTCATCGCGCTTGTCCACCAGTCGGGCATCATCACGGACCCAAGTCTTGTCCATGACCCCACGTCAGTGTCCGTTGCTTAAGCCGCGACGCGCCGGGGTTCCTTCCCGATGAGGCTACAAGGGGCCGGGGGAATGATGGGCCATGGACGTGGGCATCACAGGTGCAAGCGGCCTCGTGGGGACCATTCTCCAGGATACTTTGCACCGCCAGGGCCACAGGCCAATCCCCCTCACGAGGGGCAAGGGCAGACGTTCCTGGTACCCCATGGACCCAGAGGCGCTCGAGGGCCTCGACGCCGTCGTCCACCTGGCCGGCGAAAGCATTGCAGACGGCAGGTGGAACGCGCCGAAAAAGCGGCGAATCCGGGACAGCCGCGTGAAACCCACCCGCGTGCTGGCCGAATCCATCGCTGCCCAAGACGACCCCCCCATCTTCCTTTGTGCAAGTGCCGTAGGATGGTACGGCGACCGTGGCGAGGAACGCCTTACACCGGAGGCCCCCAAAGGCGAAGGATTCCTTGCCGACGTGGTCGCTGATTGGGAAGCGGCTTGCGACCCCGCCCGGCACGCGACACGCGTCGTCAACCTCCGTAGCGGCATCATTCTCACTCCCCGGGGGGGCGCCCTCAAAGCCATGCTACCGGCCTTTCGTGCTGGCGTCGGTGGGCCCCTTGCAGGAGGCCGGCAATGGATGCCTTGGATTGGCGTCCACGATGCAGCCACGGTGATTACACGGCTCCTGTCATCGGACCATGAGGGCCCCGTGAATGTGGTGGCGGGTGCCATCCGGCAACGGGACTTTGCCGCGAGCCTCGGCAAAGTGCTGGGGCGCCCCGCATTCATGCCCATGCCTCGCCTCGCGGTTTCAACCGTCTTCGGACAAAAGGGCACAGAATTGCTGCTTGCAAGTCAACGGGTCGAACCCTCCTTCGCATGGGCTGATGATGATCTAGAAGCAGTCCTACGCCGTGAAATGGCCATCGCCTAGCCACCCGTCACGCCTTTCATGCACGCCCAAGTGGCCGCGCCCATGAAGTTGGGCACCATGCGGGTCGCAGAGCCCCTGGACACCTGGGAACTCAAAGACGGACGACTTGTCGTTGTGGACGACGTGGCTGGCCGCGTCGCCATCGTTCCCAAAGACGTGTGCTCCAGCATGTTCGAGGCAATCCAGGATTGGGATGCCATTTCACCGGCACTGTCCAGCATCAACTCCCAGCTCCGCGAGGGCGCCTGGGCAGACGCCCTACCCATCGAAGACGTTGACTGGATGGCCCCGCTCCCGCGCTCGACGTGCTGGGTTGACGGGTCTGCCTACGTCCAACACATCGTCCTCGTACGCAAGGCGCGCAACGCCGAGCCGCCGGAAGACCTGCGCACGGTCCCACTCATGTACCAGGGTGTAAGCGACCCCCTGTATGGCCCCCACGAACCAATCCGCGTAACGGACGAATCATACGGCATCGACTTCGAGGCCGAAGTGGGCGTGGTCCTTGACGAAGTCCCCATGGGCACGAAGGCGGCCGACGCCGAGCAATACATTCGATTCATTTGCGTCATGAACGACGTGAGCCTACGCAACCTCATCCCCCGCGAACTCAAGGCGGGCTTCGGATTCTTCCACGGCAAGCCCCCGACACATTTCGCGCCATACTTCGTCACCAAGGATGAACTGGGCGATGCATGGAAGGACGGTCGCGTCCACCTCAAAATGGAGTCCTGGCGCAACGGCGAATTCCACGGTGACCCCGACTCAGGCGACGAGATGTTCTTCGGCTTCCATGAACTCATTGAGCACGCCGCCAAGACGCGCCCCCTTCCGGCTGGAACCATCCTCGGCAGCGGCACCGTCAGCAATGAAGACACCAGCCGCGGCGCGTCCTGCATCGCCGAGATTCGCATGCTGGAAACCATCAATGACGGCAAGCCCAGCACCGAGTTCATGAAGTTCGGTGAACGCGTCAAGATTGACGTGCAGCACGAAGGTCGCAGCCTGTGCGGCGTCATCGACCACCAAGTCGAGCAGGCATGATTAGCGACCTGGTTCGAGGACTCTTCGACTACGCCGGGCTCTTCCCTCCGGCCGAACTGGCGTGGGAAGAAATGGTGGTGGAGGCACGGGGCCACCCGGCGTCCCTTCGCTGGCCACTCGTAGGCAACGACTTGGTCGTGACACCCGACCACCTGAACCACCTGGGGGACATCGACTGGGACGCAACGGCGTGCCTGGTGGGCGTTACCCCAGACACGGCGGGGGGGCTGGCAGAGCAAGTAGCCACCCAGGACCACGTCCGATTCACTAGCATAGAGGTCCACTATGAAGGCGCCGCGCCGTCCTTCGACTTGGACGTCCCAGTCTACCTCGAACCCCGTGACGAACCGGACTGGGAGCGCTTGGCCAGGCACTGCCGCGAACACGGCCACGGCATCAAATTCCGTGCTGCCGGCCCTTACGAGCGAGACACACGGGACATGGCTGACATCTTGGCCGCAGTAGCCGCGTACCCGGTACCCGTGAAGGCCACGCAGGGTTTGCATCATCCCTTCGTGGATGACCCGAAGTACGACAACGACCACGGATTCCTCAACCTCGTCGTAGCCCTGCGACTTGCCCAGGAGGGCGCAGAGCAGGACGAAATCCTTGCCTGCCTCCGCGACAGCGAGGAAGCCCATTTTGACTTCGACCACGGCGTGGCGTGGAACGGCCGACGACTCAGCATGCAACGCGTCATGGAGCACGCAACGAAGGCTCCCATTGCGGTCGGGTCATGCAGCCTACACGAACCGGACCAGGACCTTACCCGGCTCTTCGGCCGGTAGGCCTTCCCCCAACGGTGAAAAAGAGTACGAATCCAATGGAATCGTGCGCATTGCCATCAACGGCTTCGGCCGCATCGGTCGCCTCGCCACCAGGATGGCCTTGGAGCGCGGCCACGAAATCGTCGCCATCAACGACCCCGCAGCCACGGCGACCTTAGCCCACTTGTACAACCATGACTCCACGTATGGGCCTGCACCCATTCGCTGCACGCCAAACCCACAATCCGATGCCGTTGGTTTTGAGCAAGCAACCACGCAACAAGTCCCTGTCACCCATGAATCCGGCATTCAGGCCCTCGATTGGGACGATGCCCTTGTCATCGAGGCAAGTGGACAACACCGCAATCGAGCCGATCTCCAAGCCCACTTAGCGGCCGGCGCACGCCGCGTTTTGTTGGGGGCGCCCGGGGACGCCGACCTCACGGTGGTGCTCGGAGTCAATGACCACCTCCTTGGCGATCAAGCAATCGTCAGCAATGCATCATGCACCACCAATTGCATCGCCCCAGTTCTCAAGGTCCTCGACGAGGCCTACGGCATCGAATCCGCCACGGCCACCACCGTCCACGCCGTCACCAACGACCAACGGCTCGTCGATGCCCCCCACAAGGACCTGCGGCGAGCCCGCAGCGCGTTCAGCATCATTCCCACCGCGACGGGCGCCGCCAAGGCCGTGGATAAGGTGCTTCCCCACTTGGCTGGAAAAATCCACATGCTGGCCCTTCGCGTCCCGGTCCCCGACGTCAGCCTCGTCGACTTGTCGGCGCGCATCGGCCCCCATGATGACTTGATGCCCACGTTCCAAGCAGCAAATCTCCCTGGAATCCTCCGCGTCGAAGATGAGCCCCTCGTGTCAGTGGATTACATGGGCGAATCCTGTAGCACCGTCATCGATGGCCCCAGTCTGGCTAGCCACGGGGACACAGCCCGCGTCCTTGCGTGGTATGACAACGAATGGGGCTACGCCTGCCGACTCCTAGACGTAGCCGAACGCATGGCCTAGTTCGTGCCCGGCCCACAAGCCCCAGTCGCCCCACGGGACCTTTCCATGCCTTTGAGCCAATGCGCACCGAACGCATGGGCATGGACATCCACATCATGCGTCACGTGACGCGCCGCATTTTCCTTGCCGTCGGCATCGGCGGCCTCATCCTGTTAGGCCTACTGCACCCGGGAAACGAATGGGCACTACCGGGTGCAACGTTTGCCGCGTTCATGGTGCTCTTTGCCATCGGTGCTGCAGGCGGTTCATTCGTTCTAGCCCAAGGCCGGCAGGCATTCCACCATGCTGGCAGGTTCCTTCTAACTAGTGAAGCACTCATCATCCTCGCTGGAATTATTCACCTGGCGCTATTCGGCCTGGCCTTGGTCAGTTGGGCCGACATGATGCTCTACGAACGAATCCTCGTGCCTCTCTTCGCCGGCATCGGCATCTACGGGGGATTCAGGGAATTCTTCTACGGCATCCTACCCGACGACCAACAACGCCGACGCGACGCAGCCAGCCATTCGTGGTTCTAGGGCATTGACCCGTTGACGCCACCCCTCTCCCGAACACGAGGCAGGGCTAACGTGCCGCCCGGGGGCCCCAAAAGCAGTCCAATTCACAAGACGGCGAAAACTACTTGCAGAAAGCGTCGGGTCAGCGCATTGGTGACGGTGGTCATGAAACGTACTGCAGCACTGCTAGCCATTGGAATTTTGACGCTTGCAACTTGGGCCCCTTCCGTCTCCGGGGAGGCAACGGATCCCTACGACCGCGCCGGCTTGGCAGAGGCACTCCACGCCCTAGGCAACGAAGAACCAGGCCCCGCCGAATTCGCCCAAGTGATTCAAGCCCACCTCGAGGCGAGCCAAGCCCCAGACCCCCTGGCCGTGCGGCTCCTTGCATCCCTGTCCATGATAATGGCTGTACAGGAATTGACAGCCAGCATGGAATCCGGCGACTTGGAAACGACCACCACCGCGTTGGCGAAGGTGCAGGAACTGGCAGCAGACCGCAACGATGAGACCAGTCAATCCATGGTGCGCACCGCCAACGCCGTCCTGCCAGAATTGAATCAGGCACAGACCGCCATCCAGGCAGTCAACAACCAAATTCACACCCAATCCTCTCATGAAGAACCCAACCCCACGATCTGGACCAGTGCCAACGACGGGGAAGGCAGCCACCTAGACGCAGACTTCCTGGATGGATTGAGCAGCCAGGACATCATTTCCTTAGCACACCAAACAAGCGACGTTGGCCAGGTACAAGCACAGGTGGACGACTTGCGGGCTAGCACCTCAAATTCCCTTGACGAAGTCGATGCACGGCTCGTGGGCCTCAACTCCGATTTGGAAGCACAAGCCAACGCGTTGGACGGCCAAGAAGCCGCCCTCACAGACCTTGGCAGCGAACTCCGCGCGGCGGACGACTCAATTACGGAGCAAGTGGAGGTCAACCACCAGGCTGCCATGGATGGGCTCGCCGCCGCATCGGCAGCCATGGACGCGATGGATGAGGACCTAGGTGATCTGGCGAGCCGCTTCGACGACCATGCCCAAGTGGTAGCCGACGGTCTGCAAGCCGCCAAAGCGGCTCGGGCTGACTTGGCGACGCGCCTGACAGATGCCATGGAAGCCCGCGATGCCGCCTTACGAGCCGAACTGGATGCCGCCGTTGCGGCTCTAGACGCTGACATCGCAGTCCTCCAAGATGACTTGGAAGAACTGGATCTTGAATTGGCGGCACTCGAATCCAGCTTATCGCAACGCCTCGATTTGGTCGACGATGTCCTGGCGCGCCTGGATGCGGCAGACCGGTTCTGGTCCATGCAACTGGGGGCACGAATTAACGACGAATCGCGAGCCCGCGCCCACGACGTAAAGAGGCTGACAAAGAACCTCGATGACCTGGACACGTCACTCCAAACTGCCATTGACGACCTAGCATCCAGCCTCCGCGCGGAGGTCCGCACAACGCAGGTTCGCTTTGATGACGAAACGACGCAAGCAACGGCTGTCATGGTCGGGGGCATGGACGAAGACCGCCGGGAATCGCCGCCATCTCCACACTATGAGGTGGCGCCGCTGAAGATTTCGGCGGGGACGTTCCGCGACATCGTCTTCGATTCGTTGGGCGGCGAGAAGGGCCAGATTCTGCAACAGATGACTGGACTTCCCACGCCCATCGTAGAGGCCATCGAGAAGCTCATTGACCTCGTCGTGAGCAAAGTCAACTCCGCGTTCAGGACGCTTGTATCGTACATCGAGTCCTCCATCAACACTGCCATGTCCACCCTAGTCGACGAAGTCAACGACATCTTCGAAGACATTGAGGACACATTGGGTGGCAGAAGCATCAAGGTCGGCGAGTTTGTGGACAACGTCGGACTCAAGAAGACTCACAAGAAATTGACATACATCGACGGCGTCGACGTTCGCTGGAAGGACGCAGTAGGAATCACGTATCCAGCGGGCATAAAAGTGAGCGAGGGCAGTTGGGGCATCCACCTTCCGACAGCGGTAAAATATGACATGAAGGATGTCAAAATCAATCTGCCCAAACTCAGGCTGCCTGAGTTGGATTCGCCCAATGTCAACATCCGTGATGTAAGTATTAGCATCCCTGACCTGGGCTTCGACGGCATCGCCAGGAAGATCTTCGATGCTTCCGTACCGGCTAACTTCGCCTACGGTGCCTACGTGATCCGGTTCGCGGACGGCGCCGAGCGCCACGTGCTACTCGATGCTGACGCATTCGGAACCGATGCCACCACGCCACCGTTCGACTTCCTTGTGCCCCATGACCTGAAGGACGTCCATGGCGTAGAAGTCGGTGAAAACGACGTCGTGGTATTCATCACGCGCGACGTCACCGGTGTCCCTGTCCCATCGCCCGGAGGCTTCAGTTTCATGGCGATGCGGACCGAGTAGATCTACGCCCCTGCTCCGCGCCTACGGATACCCCGGCAACGCCGCCCCTTGTTGGTCAGCGTAGCGTAGTTCGTAGCCCGTGGCAATGCTGGCGACTTCGCCGAGCACTTGGTACACGTGGGCGGAGACCGGGTCGAGGCTTCGTTCGTCGGGGCCGGGCTCGCCATCTGCTCGAGTCAGGAAGGGCTCGAAGACACTCCCGGGTGTGTTCAGGGAATCGTCTGCTCCTTTCTCAGGGTGGACGCGATTGAAGCCACCCACCACTTGGCCACACACCATGTACAGCACGGGCTCGGCCACAAGGTCTGCTTCCGTGCGCACATCGGTGGTGACGCCCTCCTGGACGATGACGCGCGTGGTCTTGACGCGGCCTTTTCCTTTGTCCATTTTCTCGCGGCCCTTGCTGTTGATGGAAAGGATGTCCTGAGCGCTAGCCACGCTCATGACGCCCATTCCGTAGGTGCCGGCATCGGCTTTGACAAAGACCCGGGGGTCCCGCTGGATGCCGTATTGTTGGTACTTGTCATGCATCAAGCCCAGAATGTCGTCCACCGCGGCGGCTACGTCATCAATGCCTTCGCGCCCCTTCCAGTCAACGCCGGGGACAAGGCGGTGTTCGGCGGTCATCAACCACGGGTCGAGTCCCACGTAAGCCCCGAGTTGCCGTGCTAGTTCCGCCACGATGCGGAAATGCTCCGACTTGCTGCGGTGATACCACCCCATGACGGGCGGCGGCGTCACGGGTTGCTGAATCCCGTCGAGGAGGCCCGGGGGGCCGTCCGACAAATCGTTGTTGAGAATAATCGCATCCGGGACCATGGGGCCGGCCATGAGTTCGTCGCCTTCCCGGCTGACGCCCTGCAAGGTGATTGTGTCCCCTTTCGCGGTCGTGGTTTCCATGCTGGGCCAGGCCTCTTCGGCCATGGATCCCAGGACCACGTCGAAGCCGGCGGCGACGAACAAGTCCCCGAGTTCCTTGAGGTTCTGCAGGTACCACTTGTTGCGTGTGTGGGATTCGCCCAAGACCAAGAGGCGCTGGGCACCGGGATACATTTGGGCCATGTAGGAACGAATTGCTCCAGACGCCTGTGCCCGGCTGCGCGAGGCGAGGTTGTTGAATCCGGCGGGGAAGGCATTGCAATCCACCACGGCGGCCTTGTGGCGGTTGCGCCTCACATCAACTGAGGTGTAAACGGGACAGCGGACTTGGTTGCGGTGGTAGGCCAGCAGGTCTTCGACTCGCTCGGCTTCCTCCACCAGCGTCTGATCCAAAGTGGCGATGGCGCCGTTCACACAAGGTCCTCCAACGTGACGCCCCCATAGCCGTCCCGGTCGAAGATTTCCCGCCACAAGCGGTGCACGAGGTCCTCGGCACTATTGGTGAATTGGGGGCCATGGTCGGGCAGCAATTTGGCGCAGTAGGCATCGAATTGTTCCATGACTTTAGGTCCGGTGGCGCGGCCCGCGGGCACTTTGGGCCGCCACACGAGGTCGTCGGGCAGGCCAATGTCTTGCAGGGCCTTGCGCAGAATCCACTTCTCTGTGCCATCGTGAATCTTGTCGCCCCACGCGACGGCGCGGCTTGCCGAGTGGAGGGGCTTGCTCAGGAAAGGGACACGGACTTCGAGGCTGCTGGTCATGCTGTTTCGGTCCACGAGTCGTAACTGGAAGTTGTTGAGTTGGCCACCTAGTTGGTCCCATTCGGCCAGGCTTGAACCCGCCGCGTGGGTCATGGCGACCGTAGTGGCCAATTCCTCGCCGTGTTGCATGTCGGCGGCCCGGATGCGGCGGATGCGCTCACGGGCGAGGGTCAGGGGGTTTTTGTAGCGGGCGTAGCCGCCCCAGAGTTCGTCGGAGCCTTGGCCGCATAGGCCCACTTTGACGGACTTTGCCATGAACTCGAATAAGGGTTGGAAGAAGAATTCCGTGTAGTTGATGTTCTCGTTGTGCCACGCGTACCGGGGAAGTTCACGGATGACGTCATCCAAGTCGAAGAATGTCTCGTGGTGGATGGAACCAATGTGGTCGGCGACGCGGCGAGCGGCCTGGAAGTCCTCCACCTCCTCGGACTCGGCGATGGTGAAGGT
>JBFJXU010000010.1:0-20531 GCA_041622975.1 Thermoplasmatota archaeon | reverse complement strand
GGCCAACATGGCGTACTTGGGCGCGGTGGGAACCGCCATAGGCTTCGTCACGTGGCATCTCGCCGTCCAGCGCCTGGGGCCTGATGGGGCCGGACCCGGGCTCGGCTTGGTTCCGGTGTTCGGGGTTACATTGGCCGTGGTTTTCCTGGGTGAGGCCGTTGGGCCGGGGCAATTGATTGGGGCCGTACTCGTGGTCTTGGGCCTGCTCGTGGGGAACACTCGCGCTCGTTCGCCGCGGATTGAGGCTGCCACCTAGATGTGGCGTTCCGTACAATGGACGCCATCGGGCACGATGGGCGGGGCTGCTTGTCTAGCAATGCCTCAGTAGCCGCCTTGCGCTCGAGCGAGAAGGGCGTGGTTGAAGGATTGGCCCCAGCGGTTGTCGCCGTAGCAATCGACTCCGCCGGACTGACTCAAGATGCAGGTGTGGCGTTGGCCGGTGGTCACCATGACTGCGTTGCCGCTGGCGCGATCGTCTGCTTGGCCGAATTCGCCGTCACCCCAGCAAACCACATCGGATTGGCCGCCGTCGCCGCCGGGTCGAACGATTGCACAAGCGTGGGTGCCGCCGGCGCTGATGGCTGTGGCGTCGCCGCCCTGGTAGCCAGTTGCCCGGCCGGCGAAGTCGTCGCCTTGACAATCCACGTTTCCGGTACTGCGCAGGATGCAGGTGAAGTGGCTGCCGGCGCTAACTTGGGTTGCGTCGCCGCCTAGGTAGTCGGTGGCCGCCCCTTGGCGATCGTACCCCCAGCAGTCCACGTTTCCGTTGTTCAGCAGGGCGCAGGTGTGGAATGCGCCGGCGCTTACTGCAACTGCTTGCCCACCTACGTAGTCGGCCGCCTGGCCGTATTGATTGTTGCCCCAGCAGTCGATGTTGCCGGCCGCTGTCAGGGCGCACGTGTGCGAGCTGCCCGTGCTCACATCAATGGCATCGCCGAATAGGTAGTCGGCCGACTGGCCGTAATGAGTTCCGCCGTAGCAGTCAATGTTGCGTGTTTCTAGCAGCACGCAGGTGTGGGTGCCGCCGGCGCTGACGCGCACGGCCCCTTCGCCCTCGTAGGGTCCCGTCATGCCATACGTTGGGCTGCCGTAGCATTCCACTTGCCCGATGTGGTCCATGGTGCATGTGTGTTTGGCGCCGGCGTCCACCATGGGCGCGACGTGGGGGATGCTGGGAATCGGCAGGGTGGGCGCATCGTCATCAATGGGTGTCGGTGGCGTGGCAGGCCCTTCAGGCAGGCCCGGAAGCGCTGGCAGCGGCACGTAGGGGCTTGGCGCGTGGGGGATGTCAATGCCGGGCACACTTGGCAAGCTCGGCGGCGGCACTGGCCAGCCTGGCCAGCCAGGAAGGGCGGGGCTTCCCACGTCGGGAACGGTAGGGACTGCAATGTCTGGGGTGGTGACGGCTGGGGTCGGTGGCGGGCCCGCATTGGCGGGGTCGTCTTGCACCGCCGCCAGCCAGCGCAGCATCGCCTGGCTCCAGGTCGACACGGGGGAGGTGGCGTCGTGGGAGCAGGTCTTGTCGGCCTGCTGGTATGAGTGCTGTTTGGCTTCGCCGTTGTTGCTCCAGGCACAGGCGCTCCGTCCGCTCGTGTGAGCAGCAGCGCATACACGCGTGGCCTCGCCAGGCGTGCCGGAGCCCGCGGCGTCCTGGTCGGTGCCTGCGCAATAGGTGCGAGACAGGAGAATGTGGCCAGTGGAGCAGACCTCTGCGGGTGAGCCGAATTGGCCGAGATAGCAGTAGTCGTCGTTGGTTCCAAGGTGGGTGCAAATGGTGAAGGGCTGGGGGCCACCCGTCACTTGGGCGCAGTTGGAAATCCCGGCATAGGCACACGCGGATTCAGCGGGCAGATTGTAGGACCCATCATCATACAGGCAGGCACCCGTAACGTACCCGACGCACACGAACTGAACCCCGTTCAGCGCGCCACCTTGCGGAACCAGGCACGTGGCAGGGGGGTAGCTAGATCCGCAGATCCTGCCTGCGGACGAGCCCTCGTTGCCGTCGGTGAAGGCGTCGGGTGCAACGCATCCGTAGGCGCGGTGAATCAATCCGCCGTTGCCGTCGGCGGTCTCGATGCACACGTGATTGCTTGCGGAAGATGTGGGTTGACCGGCGCACACCTGATGGCCGGGCCATGTTTCGACCACGGATGCGCAGACGGGCGCTTGTTCATTGAGCGGTGTGTCCTCGGGGCTTTGGGCAAGCGGCGCAACGCAGTAGACGAAGGGGATGCTGGGTTCGGGTACGTCATTCACGGTTGACTCCACGAACGCCTTGGCCGCATCCACGTGTTGCTTGACGATGACCTCGTAGGAGCCGACCACGGCGTCAACATCATCTTCAATCGTACGGTAGCAGATCTTTGTGTCGTCGCTGGAGGGATTGTACTGAGCTGGGTCGCCTGCGTTGGTCCATGCGCAGGGCCTGTAACCCACGCCGGCACGTGCGCAGACGCGGTGCGCGTCGTTGCCCGGTGCTTCGCCCGCGGCGTCCTCTTCGGCTCCGGCGCAGAATCCTCGGCCGTACATGGGGTCGCCGACGGTGCAGACTTCTGCGGGGGAGCCGTGCTGATCTAGGTAGCAATCGTGCACAGGGCCCAGTAGGGAAATGCAGGTCGAGAATGGATTACTGCCGCCTTCGACGATGACGCAGTTGTTGATGCCCAGGTAAAGGCAGGCACGGTCCGCGTCGATGCCGTAGCTTTGTAGGTTTTCCATGCAGGCACCGGAAATCAATCCGGCGCAGGTGTTGCCTACGTCTCCGGCGAGGCCGCCCTCTGGGTTCATACAGACCATGTAGGGAGTAACCCCGCTAACGCAACTTGCCCCAAGTTCTTCGCCGAGGCCTTGTTCCGTCAGCAGACTCGGCTGGATGCATCCGGTGGTGTGGACACCCAGGCCGACGACCTGGTTGCAGACGTAGCCGCTTCCTGGAGTGAGGTATCCAACGCAGAAGCGTGGGGAGGTGCCACCAAGCCCGGCTACGATGACGCAAATAGGGGCGTCTTCGTAGGCTGGTGTGTCCACGGGAACGTCCTGCGCCGGAGCGTTGCAGGCAACAATCGGTGCAAACGGATCCGGGGGACTCGGAGGGTTATCGGGGTCGGGGAGCGGGCCGGGCAGGGGGTCATCTGCGGCGCCTGCGAGGGCCCCGATGCTGGCGCCTACGAGTAGGCTCACCATGAAAATTGCTGGCTTGAACTGGCTCTGCATAATATACACCCACGTACTAAAATTGCCACTGGTTGGATGGCTGTGGGTGAGTATGAGGCCGAACTACCTGATTCGGCAGCCTTGGATGGAGCCGCAACCCGCCCGGTAGGTGCGAGGTGGCCTTCCACTTCAATAAGCCTTCTTGCGTATTCGTTACGGCATAGTCGCTAATACGATATTAGGTATCGAACGAGCGCGGATCGAAACGCAATTGCCGGCCCACGCAAAGGAAGAAGGAAGGGAAAAGGAAGGCTCGCCTGGCTTAGACGAGCGTGGGGCCATCCTGCTGGATGAACACACTCAGGGGCGTCGTGCCCATCTCCGTGCCATCGTGCATGGAGAGGTAGGCGCGACCGTCGGGGCCGAGAGCGGCGCCGACCACGTGGGCGCTGGGGCGCGGGCCGTCATCGACGACGAGGGCGACGTTGGTGAGTTCGGGGGCGCCGCTGTCACCGATGACGAGGTGGCCCATGAACCAGTCGCTGGTGCCGTCTGCGTCACCCTCGAGGGCCCAAGTCATGAGGGCACCGCTACCGTTCATGTTACCGTCGAGGTACATGGATTGCACGATGCCTTCGAAGGCGAACGTCGTGGTGGTGAAGTTGTGGGCGCCGTCCGTGCTGGCTGCGACCTTGATTTGGCCGCCTTGGGCTTGGCGGCCTTCGAAGGGACCGAACAGCCCCTCGCCTTCTTCCACGGTGTAGGTGTTGTTCATGGCGGCGACGAAGAGGTCGCCGGTGGCGTCGAACACGGCGTGGCCGCTGTTGATCACGCTGCTGGCTGCGGCGCTGGTGAAGGGGAACACTTCCACGGTCTCCACGTCGAAGACATCAGCGGCGTTGCCGCGCACAACGATGAGGCGCTCGCCGCCTTCCACTTGGGGTACGACGAACAGGCCGTCGTCGCGGAGGGCCGGGACACCAGGGATGCCGCCGCCTTCACTGGCGCACAGGTTCCACGTGGCGCCGCTGACGGGGGTAGCGGGGCCGCCCACGGGCATGGTGGGGGGCACTTGCATGACGCCCACTTGCACGGGGCCGCCGCCGGGGTTGTTGACCATCAGCAGGGTGCCGTTGGCGTAGTCGGCCCAGGGGCGGTCGTTGAGGCTGAGGCTGAAGCAGTCACCTAGCGTGGTGCGGGTCATCATGCCCTGGGTTTCGTCGTAGGCGTCGGGGTTGTGGTAGGCGTGGCGGTGGCCGTCGTCGCTCCAGGCGTTGACGGGGTAGGTGGCCAGGGTGATGTCCACGCCGTAGAGCCAGCCGTCGTCGCCGGCGACGAGGAAGATCTCGTCGCTGGGCGGGGGCGTGGCGCCGTGTACGGGCTCGGGCATGGTGAGCGTGTCAAACCAGGGGAGTTGTTCCCAGGTCTGGCCGTCATCCCAGCTGCCAAAGACGGGGGCGCCGGTGGTGTCCACCAGGATGGTGTGGCCGGTGATGAAAATGGCACCGCTGGGGCTTACTTCCATGGTGGGTTCGTAGAGGTCGCTGGCGAAACTGACGGCGGCGTCCACGACGGATTCCACGAAGGTGATGTTGGCCGTGACGGTGACCAATTGAAGAACATCATCGAGGGGCGATTCGGCGGCGTCGGGGATGGAATCATCGCCCGTAACGCAACCGGACAAGGCGACGGCCATGAAGGCCATGGCGCTGGCGAAGGCCAGTGCAGGTCGGTGCATGATTCTGGCCCACCGGGCCTCCGTCTTAATCATTGCCTGGCGGCGGTCATGTTTCCCAAGGAAAATCGGCTAGTTTGGCGTGTGTGGCGTGTTATTCGTTGTCCGCATCGGATGTCGCCGAAGTGTTCGGGTGAGCATCGGCGTGGCTGAACCACGGGCCGGCCAGCAAGTCATGGGTTGAAGGGGAGCGGGCCACGGAGTCGATGGGCGGCGACGTGCCAAGGATCGTGTCGCCGGCCCCCATGCTGACGCCCCACCACAGGCGCTCGTGGCGGAAGTGGTGCCAGCGATGGGCTCGCACGCGGCGTTGGTAGTACGGAATCTTCGGACACCAGTCAATGTGGGCAAGGTAGTGGCACCATTCGTAGTGCAGTGACAAGAGCAAGTAGGCTGTGAGGAACGTCGTTGCCAAGGGCGCCGGGATCATCAGGTAGGCCGCGATGATGAGGGGAATGCCAGTCCAAGGCACGATATGGAATGGGATGAACACGTGCGGCAGGTGCCACGGGTCTTGGTGGTGGTCTCGGTGGATGCGGGCCACCTTCAAGTCCCATGTTCGCCCCAAGAATCGGATGGGCCGTGCATGGAGGACCAGGATGTGGATAATCCATTCATGGATTGGCCACCAGGCAAGCAGTGCCGCCGGGATGATGAGGTCCCACCAGGACCAATCCCCGAGGACCAGGCGTAGGGGTATGAATCCCGCTACGAGTGTTGTCAGAACGACGGGGCTGGGGTGTGTATAGAACGTCCGCCAAGCGGTGCGGGCGTCGGTGGGCAAGTCCCGGTCCACCATCGTAGCACTGCGTTTGAGTTGATGAATCGGCCCCCGCCTATTCTGGGAGGTCGTCCAGCCAGTCGTCCAGTTCCGTCAAGGGACGCGTGGGGCCAGGCTCCGTCACCGTGGGGAGAACGAGATTGCCGCCGCTGTCCTCACCCGCATGTAGCAGGATGAGATGCGATTCCGCGACGGGGACGACGCCCGTGCCTTCGCAGGTCTGTGAGTAGTCGCCGTCGCCGGTTGGCACGATACAGCCTTGGTCGCCGCCAAAGAATACCAATTCCAATTGATGCCCGGCGGGGACCACGTGGTCCCGAGGATAGAATGTGAGATGGTATGCGACGCTGCTCAATGGTATGGGTTGGGGGCTTTCGGGACCGTTACGGTGCCGTGCGTCAAGGTATGTGCGCGTGATTTCGTCGCGGTGGCCGCTTGGCCCCACGTCAAACAGTGCCGCGATGATGCGAGCGTCCTGGGCAAGGATGCTCATGGTCACATTCAGCGTCGCCTCACCGGCGATATGCAGTGGGGCATCAAGGGCGCCGGTTGTGAATGCCACGTGGTCAAGCTGTGATACCAAGGACATGCCGGCCCGGTCGGCGATCCAGCCTCGGTCGTCGCCAGGTTGCTGTACGTACCCGAAGGTGTCTCCGTCCGCCTGCGCCTCCCCTGAACGCAAGACCCCGTCGCCGTCGAGGGCCCAGGTCATGTGGCCGCTGGCTGGCCACTGAGTTTCTGTGCGGTTGAGGTAACGGTTGTCTTGCACCGTGAACGTGGGCTCGTCCATGATGCCGTTGTCCATGCCCTTGAGGAAGTGGTCGAACCACCGGTGCAAGTCGTCGCGCCATTCGTAGTAAGGCGGGTGCTCGTGGTACCATTGTCCAACCCAGGCCTTCTTGGGCACGTCGTCGGGGAGTGCGCGCCATAGGTCGAGGAAGTGGTCTGTTTTGACGTTCTCGTCGAGGAACCCATGCACGAGGAACACGGCCGCGTTGATGTTGTCGGCCAATGCGACCAAGTCTCGGTCTTGCCAGTACTGATCCTTGGTGCCGTCCAATTCGGCGGCTTTTGACAAGTGCTCAACGTTGTCCGGGCAGGCGGTTTCCGCTTGCCGCAGCACCCAGTCGCTGGTGGCATCGTCGCCGCCTAGCACACTGTAACTTGGGCTGGCATGGACGGCGAAGTAGGCGGGCGGCGTTCCCCGATTCAAGACGTACGGGGCGCCGTCCTTGTGGAGGTACTTGTACCAGTCCGTCACCGCTGCAATGGGAACCACTGCTTTGAGGCTGGGAGGCGCTGTGACCGCGGCGGCCACTTGGCTCATGCCCACGTGACTTTGGCCGAGCATGCCCACGTTGCCATTGGACCAGGACTGGGCGCCTAGGAACTCCACCATGTCGTGGCCGTCCCGCCGGTCAAGGGGGCCCCCGAAGTCCCAGCAACCGCCGGAGTCCCGAGTGCCCCGCATTTCGCCCAAGGCAACCGCGTAGCCACGGGGGACAAAGTAATCGATGTACCAAGTGGGGCGATCGTTGGCCTTGGAGTCAAACAGGAACGACCAGTAGGGGCTCTGGACCAAGATGACGGGCACGGGCTCATCCGTTTCGGGGCGCCAAATATCAACCACCAATTCCGAGCCGTCCATGCTGCTCGCGACCCGTGTTTGTTCGCGCAGAATATCGGTGAAGCGAACCGTGGACAAGGAAACCTCGACATCGTCGACGGTGGAATCATTCGTGGAAGTCACACAACCAGCCAAGATGGGGGCTACCAAGACGGCAGCCAACAAGAGGCGCATGCAGCAGCACGACTCGGATTCCACCTTGACTTTTGCCCCCGGGGCATGGTGCAGGGCCTGGGTCACCGCCCCGGTTCGTCGCCCCTCCGCCGGCCCGGTGAGCGGTGCCGGCATCCAGCCGACGAACCCGTTGGTTCGCTGCGCTCACCTTCCTGGTTCGTCGCCCCACATCTTCCGGTGTTCTCCTTCGTCGAACACCGGAGTCGTTAGCGCGTCGCCCCGGGGCTAACGCCCCGGCTCGTCGCCCCACACCATCTTGTGCAATTGGACGCCCACCTGCACGGGCAGGGTTTTCTTCTCTGCCAGGACCCAGTGGGTCAAGTCGGCGGGCTCGACGCCGCCGACGGGGTTGAAGAAGACCGGGCAGGCGGGGAAACCCTGGGTGCGTAGGACGCCAACGGCGTAGTCGTAATCCTCTCGGTCGGCGATGACGAACTTCAGTTGGTCGCTAGCGGTCAATTGCAACAGCCTCTCTGGGGTGTTCTTGGCGTGCTCCCCCGAGGATGGGCATTTGATGTCCATGCTGACGGTCAAGGCGTCGCGTCGGGGGTGGTCGTCGGCTCCCGTGAAGTCCAGGTTTCCGGCGGTTTCTAGAACGATGTTGTAGCCCTCGTCAAGCAGCCGCTTGATGAGTGCCCAGGCTTCCTTTTGCAAAAGAGGCTCACCGCCCGTGAAGCAGACTTCGTGGGTGGGCTGGTCCGCCAGCCATGCAAGAAGGTCATCGAGGGAGCGGTCCTCGCCGCCCGTGAACGTGTAGGCTGCGTCACACCAGGAGCAGCGCAAGTGGCACCCCGTGGACCGGATGAACGCCGTGGGGAGACCCATCTTGCGGCCTTCGCCTTGGATGCTGAAGAAGGTCTCCGTAATGCGCATGTCAGTGCTCGGAAATGTCGTGGCTGCCGGGTTGGCTCTTGGGCCATCCGAAGATGACCTTGGTGAGCACGGGGACCAGGAACAAGCCCAGCGTCACGGCCATGCTGATGACGTTCGGGATGTGGAAGTGGAAATACGGGTGGGTGAGAATCAACTTCACGCCCACGTACATGACCGCCACGTAGGCCACGTGCTCCAAGACTGGCAACCAATCCATGACGCGCACGATGTACGTGGCGGCCAAGCGCAGGGCTAGGATGCCAATCATGGATGCGATTACGATGAGGATAATCCGGTCCGGGTGGGGGTAGGATTCCACGAAGGCGACCGCCGCCAGCACTTGGTCCAAGGCAAATGCAAGGTCCACCAATTCAATCTGAATGATTGTGGCCCACAGCATGGGCACGCCAAGGCGCATGAGGAAATTCTCCGCTCCGTGGTGTTCCTTGTGTGTCCCCGTCCGGTGGCGAATCAACTGCACGAAGTGTTTGATACCAAGGAAAACGAGGTAACCGCCACCAATGAATTTGAGCCACTGGTTCTCCAGTAGGACTGCCGCCATGATGATGGCCAAGATGCGCAAGGTGTAGGCACCCACGAGGCCGTACAGCAATGCCTTGCGGCGGTCCTCCGGCGGCAATTTGCGAATCATAGCGGCCAGGATGGCAGCGTTGTCGAAGGACAGCACTGCTTCCAGTAGCAGCAGCGTCAGAATCACGCCTGCGTATTCGAGAAGGACGGTCGTCTCCGCCATCAAGCCACCACGTATGCCACGGGGTCCTTGCTGCCTGCTTCTTCGAAGCCGCGGCGTCGCAGCACGCAGGACTCACAGGTCCCGCACGCTGCGCCTTCGTTGTCGGGGCCCCGATAGCAACTCCACGTATGCTGAAGGGGCGCGTTAAGGTCCATGCCCTGCTTGACAATCTGCGCTTTTGTCATCTCAAGCAAGGGTGCATTAATCCACACCTTGCCACCTTCGACGGCCTGCTTGGTGGCAACGTCTGCCATCGCCTGGAAGGCCTCGAAGTATTCGGGTCGGCAATCGGGGTAGCCGGAATAGTCGAGGGCATTGGCACCGATGAAGACCGCTTTTGCTCCCACTACCTCGGCATAGGCGAGGGCGAAGGAGAGAAAGATTGTGTTTCTTCCAGGCACATAGGTGACTGGAATATCCGACCCGATTTCCGAGCCAGCGTCGGGCACCGCCACGGACTCATCTGTGAGCGCCGAGCCGCCTAGTTCCCCGAGGGGAATCTTGAGCACCCTATGCTCTTCGACCCGGAGAGCATCAGCCACCTTGGCTGCGCGTTCCAACTCGACGCCGTGGCGTTGGCCGTAATCGAAGGATAAGGCGTACAGGCGATACCCCTCGCAGCGGGCCATGGTCGCGCTGACGCAACTGTCCAGGCCCCCCGACAAGAGGACGACGGCCTTCTTCTGCACGGAGGCGGCGGAGGCACCCCCCATCATAAAAGCGCGGACGGCGGAAAACCCGCAGACCCGACGCGCTTAGTGGTTGTGGCTTAGTTGGAGTCGGTCACGCGGATGCCCTGCTCATCACTGTACCAGGCGCCCTTGCCGTACCCCTCATCCACCCCAATCTCAACGAAGGCGGTGTCGGTCTTGAAGTCCGTGCGGCGCATGAACTCGCGGTACACCCACTTGGCTAGGTCCTCCGCCGTCGTGCTGGGGATATCCAACATGGCGCAATCCTGCCGCGGGAACGTGAAGCGCTTCGGCTCGCCTGTGTAGGGGTCGGTGACGCGGAAGGCCACTTCGTCGTCCCCCACGGTCAAGTCGGAGTAATGGTTGGACTGGGTCGGCACCAGAACCAAGTGGTCTATGTCGTCGCTGATCTCCTTCAAGGTCTCACTGATTACCCCGAAGTCCAACACAATCCCCCACTCGTCCTGGTCGCCCCGCATACGCAAATGGATGGCGTAGGTGTGGCCGTGTAGCCGTCCGCACTTCTTGTGCTCGGGGGTGATATGTGCGCTGCTGAACCGAATGCCCTTGCGCCATCCGTCAATTCGCAGTTCCATCATGATGGGGGCGGCCACTTGGGCGGTCCAGATAAACCCGGACCAAGGCGCTTTAACGTGAACAGTCCACTGGACAATCATGCGCGCGGTTGCGGTGGTGTTCATGTTCTTGGTCATGCCCTGGGCGGGTGACACTTCCGTCGAGGCAGCCGCCGACATCCCTGACGTCCGCATCGATTCGTTTGTGGCCAGGGAGGATGCCGCAGGCAAATGGATGCATGGCACCATCAAGAACCATGGACAGGCAGATGCCTTGGTTACTGTCACGCGCGAATACGCCGATGGTGGATGGCACATTGCGCAGAGATTCAACGTGACTTTGGCCCCCGGCGAGTCCACTGGCGCGGGCGCCAACTACCTCCAGCATGGGGAATCCGAGCGGCAGCGGGTGCGGATTTCTGTAGACGGGGACGATCAGAGCATCATCGACAACATTGCTTACTGGCCGCCGGAAGTCAACTTCCCTCCGCGGCACACCATCACCGTCCACCATCCCCTCATTGGGGGCCAGCAGTTCGTGGCGGAAGGCGAGCGAATTCGCTGGCAAGCCAGTTGGATGGGCCCTGGCCATCAAGGGTTCTGGGTGGAAGACTGGGACGGCACCGAGATTTGCCCGCGCATGACGGAACGCGGCCAGTTTTGCCACTGGGACGCCACCATTGGGCACCACGAATTCACAATCATGACGGACTTCGGCCCCTTCCATGAGGGCCTAGTTCATGTGTTCAATCCGGAACGCCCGTCGGCGGCCGTGGCCAGCGTCACGGAAGGCGCTGCGCCGCAGGATGGACTCACCGTTTCCGGAGCCACCTTCTCCTCGCGGGGCATTTCGTCCCTCGCCGCCCGTCTCGGCGATTCACCCTGGACGGATGTGCCCGTCGCAGGGGATGGGTCGTGGTCCGTGGTGCTCGACACCACTGACACCCCTAGTGGCGATTATGCCGTGGCGCTGTCAGTCCGCGACGGGGCCAATTACCCCAACCACACCAAGTATGCTGTTACGCTAAGCAACCTGTTGCCGCCTGACTTGACTGCGCGCGACCTGGACACCCGCGGCTACTGCGCGACGCTGTTCATGCCTTGCGTTGCATCCAACATGCGCACCACGTACGAAGTGAAGGTGACCCTAGACAATGATGGCGAATTGCCTGCTACTGGTCCCTTCCAGGTTCACATGCGTTACGAGAACTGCAACGGTGGCAGCCAATGCCAGTGGCTGCCCGTCACCACATGGGATGTTGACGGCGTGGCCGCAGGCCAATCGCTGACGCTGCAACACATGTGGGATGACGCCGGCTTGGCGGGGAAATGTCAGGTCGAGATTGTTGTGGATGCCGCAGCCAGCGTCGCCGAGCGCCACGAAGACAACAACCTCCTCGAAGGCGTCGTGGCTTGGAAAGACGGCCGCGGCTTTTGTCGCCACATGTTCTAACGCCACCTGAAACCATCATCAAGGCCCGCCAAGTGGCTGGCCTGTGTCGGCTGCCTGTGGCATCTTGTGGACAGTACTCGTGGTCTTCAATTTGGGTGGCCTCCTTGTGGTGCGCTACGACAAACGCGTGGCGCAAACTCACGTCCGGCGGCGTGCGGGTGCGCAGCGGATTCCTGAGGTGGGCTTGCTCTTGCTGGCTGGTGCAGGCGGCTGGATTGGCCAAGCCATCGGAATGAGCATGTGGCGGCACAAGACCCGCAAGGTACGGTATCTCGTCAAGTTCTGGCCCATGGCAGCACTTGGCACCCTGGCTTGGGTGGGGTGGTTCTTGCTGGCTGGGTGCGTCCACCTTTAACACCCTCCCGCGTCGCCGGCCCCGTGGAACCTGAGGCTCCTGTCACAGGCGTCGGCGGCGTTGCGCCGGACGTGCAGAATTTTGATGCTCCTCGTCCCTACAAATTGACGCGCGTTGGCGTGAAGGGCGTGAAGAAGCCTGTGCGGATTCACCGCCCGGGCCGCGGACCCCACGACGCGACCGTGGTCTTCGACCTGTTCGTCGATTTGCCGGGCACCCAGAAGGGCACCCATATGTCCCGGAACTTGGAGGCGTTGGCTGATGTGATTGACGCGCAGATTGTGGACCGTGAGGCCCGTAGTCTGGAGAACCTGTGCGCCCGCATCGTGGATGCCCTCCTGGAGAAGCACGACTATGCCCAGGATGCATACGTCAAAGCGGTCACTGATTTCTTCCTGACACGGAGCAATCCAGGTGGGAAGCCCACCGTCGAAGCCTACGGATTGACCACGCACGCATTCGCCCAGCGCGGCGGCTTGACCCGGCGACGGCTAGGTGTTCAGGTCGTGGGCGCCAGCGCGTGCCCGTGCGCCATGGAGACGGCGCGGGCCACTTTTGCCGCCAAGGGGTTCACCGTGCCGGAGGAGATTCCCTTCATCACCCACAACCAACGCAACGTGGTTCACTTGGCCATTGATGTGCCGGAGGGCCGGGACATTGAGGCCGCCACGCTGGTTGATCTGTGCGAGGATGCCTTGTCAGCGCCGACCCACGGCTACCTAAAGCGCGGCGACGAAGGAGACCTCGTCATCCAAAGCCACCACGACCCCAAATTTGTTGAGGATGTGGTCCGGGAGGCTTTGCACTTGGTGGTGGAACGCCTAGACTTGCCCGACGATGCATGCGTATTTGCATCCAGTGAGGCCGAGGAATCCATTCACAAACACAATGCGTACGCCGAGCGCCTAACCACAATCGGTGGTCTCGAGACATGACGGTTCCCTTCACGGTCTTCCTCGACCGGGACGGCGTGTTCAACGAAGACCCCCACCAGGAGCGTCGCTTCCCCTTTCATATTCGCTCCCCGAAACATTACCACTTCTTGCCCGGCGCCAAGGAAGCATTTGCGCGGCTGAACCGGCCGGACGTGCAGACGGCATTGGTAACCAACCAGCCGTTTGCTCTCACCATGCCGTTCGGCCTGCGGCGCGTCAACCGACACCTGCAGGATGAACTGGCAGCCGCCGGGGGGCGGCTTGACCGCATTGAAGCGGCTCGTGCTCCGTTCCCACATCGGCGGCGCAAGCCGAAGCCGGGCCTCCTGGAAGACGCGGCCCGTACCTTCGGCTCCTTTGACCGCACCCGCGCCATCATGGTCGGCGATAAGGTGCGCGATGGTCAAGCGGGTCTAGCCTTCGGCGTTCCAGTGGTGCTGCTTCGCACCAGCCGCGATGTGGCGAAGGTGGAGGAATGGGCCGCGCATCAGGCTGAGGTGACCGTGGTGGACGATTTGGCGGGAGCCGTTCAGCACATCGAGGGTCTCCTTTGAGGAGCGTCCAGTCCGACGATTTCTATGCGGAGCCGGAGGAGGCGCCAAGAGTCCACCCGTTGGTTGCCCTAGCCGACCCCCTGTGGAGGCTTGGCCTGGTCTTGTTTGCCGCTGGGTTCGTGGCTGTCTTCATCGATCAGGCGCCCTTCCTGCTGCAAGTGGTGTTGGGTGCGCCCATCTTTGAGGAGGCCCTCAAGGCGGGTTTGGCTATTCTCATCACGGCTCGCGCGCGGGCATTGAGATTACCGGTGGCGTGGCTTGTGGGTGCGGGTTTCGGCGTCCTCGAACATTACGTAACTTACAGTGAGGAATCAGTTGCCAGCCTGGTGCTGCGCATTGCCTTCCACGCCTACGCGACGGGCCTGACCGCGTCGTGTTTGACAGTGCTGGAGAGTGGGCGCGACGTGCGGGTGCGTTGGATTGCTCCTTTGCCCGCCATCGTGCTTCACTACGTGAACAACGTGCTTGCTGTCGTCCTCGGCGTCGCTTCGCTGGCAATTGACTTGCCTGACTTGCGATTCGGGTGGGCCATCACGCTGGCTGCGGGTCTCGGCAGTGTAGTGGTCCTTGTCAGGCCTTGGCCGCTGCGGAGGCTGGCCACCCGACTGGTGGCACATTGGCCTGGTCAGAAGTATGGGTCCACATCGGGCGCGGGCGGGGAGCCCGTCAATTCTGACACGCGTTCATCGTAGGCCCGCCAAATACCGTTGATGTCGGCCTGCAGGCGGCCGTAGGCGTACAACTGGAGGCCCATGCCAATGAGGAGGGCGATGGCGAAGAATCCGAAGCCCTCGGTAATGGCTGCTTCCACGTCCGCTTCCGTAGCCTCCGGACCCGCCGCAATCACTGGGGCATACAAGGCGACGAACCCGATGAAGAACACAATGGCCGATCCTAGGAGGAGGCCAAGAAACCAACCGGGGCCCAGGGATTTTTCGTGGCCGAGGCGGCTCCGAACGTACCTGACGTTGTCGGCGAAGATCCAGTAGTACACGAACATGAGGGGCTGGAAGACCAAGCCAAGAATGAGCCATACAATGCCGTCATTGCGTTGGTCTCCTTCCATCTCGAATTGCTTGAAGACCTCATTATGCGCCTTGTACAACCAATAGATGCCGTAGATGCCAAATGTGACCACAACGAGGGCGACGACGGCAAGGAAGGACCGCTCCTTTCCTACCCTATGCGTCAGGACCATGGCAATCCATCCCCGGACGGCGCAAAAGGGTGCCGCGCATCGCGCCTTGCCAAGTCCTAAGTCAAGGGTGGGGCTACTTGCGGCATGGACGTCTTGGATGCCGGCGTGTTCGTGCTCAAATTCGAAGCCAACCTAGCCAATGACGCGCAACCAGTCCTCTGGGGGCCCCTTCAGGCCACGGAGATGGGGCTTGATGGTTGGGAGGTCCAGGACGGCGGCGAGACGGGCTTCGTGTTCCACAATCACCGTGCCTTGAGTCTCGGCCGTGGTACCGCCACGCTCATCGTGGTTCGGCGCCTCAAGAAGGCGTTCCTCACCATCTACATGGGCGGGTACCCGACGGACACGCCCGAATCCCAGCGGCGCCTTGAGGCCCAGCGCGTCGTGTCTGCCTGCGCGCTTTACCTAGGCCGGCTCACCAAGTCAACCGTGGACTTTGACCTGAAAGCGGACATCGCCTTGGTGGACCAGAGGGAACAAGTCCTTGACGCGGCACCTCCCCCTTCGTCACCGGCTTCCCTGCCGAGCCCGCCGCAAGTCTGGGACGTGTGATTCCGACCCCTCCGTGCCAACCACTGTCCCAAAACGTTCAACCCCATTTTGGTGTTGGAAGACCTGTGCGAGCTTGGGTGCCGCTCATCGCGATTCTCCTCTTGTCGAGCCAAGCCAGTGGCCAGGCAGAGGATGAGGATGGCGTCATGGCAAGGTGGCTAGAAGCCGACGATGCGCGTGTGGACGGCCTAGCCCACGGGCTTCGCGTCCTGCCGCTGGCGGGATCCACGTCGCTTGCGGCGCCGGTAACAGTCGAAGCACGCCACATGGTCATCGAAGACCACTGGAGCCGCGGCGCGTCAACTGGCGACGGCCGCGCCTTGCACCCGCACGAGGAGGGCACTAGGAAGTACGTCTTGGATGACGCCCTACTGGTGACCGGGGATGCACGGCCTGACGCATTCCTGTTTGCACCCGACCTAGATGGGGCACATGTCACGGTCCAGGCCGCCTCCCTTGAACTCACCGCCCCTGACTCGGATGACCGGGCCACCAGTAGTATCGGCTTATCGCAGGATGGGCGGGTGCTGACCGGGCCTAAGCCGCCACGCGTGCCGTCCGATGGGAGTCACCGGCTGGAAGTCGAGGATGCGGTCATCACGGTAACTGGAGACTTCGTCCTGCGCTTGGACGCTTGGCCAGCTTCGGTGCAATCTCCCCATGGCCAAGTGAGCGTGACCGATAATCGGCGCGTGCAGGACTTCGGCCTCGAGGCGTCCCCCGTGTATGTGAACGAGGACCACAACTGGACGATTCATGTCTGGGACGCAAAACTCACCGTCGTTGCGCAGCAATGGCGCGACTTCTACATTGAGAGTGCAACCGTAACTGGCTCCGAAGTGCGTGCGGGAGACCAATTGGGCCTAGGTGGCAAACGGATTGCCCCGACCCTACAGGCATCGGATGCCACGGTCCATGTGGCGGCGCCCGAGGCCGGCTGGTTCCCCGTTACACTTTCCCCGAGCCCAGCCCTTGGCGAGATTGCCGCAGGTCCAGCCGGCACGGGAGCCGTCCTAGTGGTGGCGGGCCCGGCTGCTTTGTTGGCGTTTGCCGCTTGGAGGCGCTTTGGGCCCGGCAGCCGAGTGCCGCGCGTGCTGGCACACCTAGATGCCGGACGGACAGAACAAGCCCAACGTATCCTTGGTCGTGGTCGGTGGCCGGGGGTCATGGAAGCCACCCGTGACTTGTTGCTGGCCCGTGTCGCTGTCCAGCAAGGCAACGAATTGCTCGCAGCACGGCGCCTCGAATCAGCTCTCACGCTGGGGCCCCATTTGGCAATCGGTGCCATTCGTGACCAGCAACTTGCCCCCTTGCTTGATCTCCCGCGACTGGATGCCCTCCTGCGGGACATCACCGGTCGGCCCACCAAACAGTAAAATAGCCCCCCCTTGTCGCGCGCCTCTACGCCGTAGGAGAGCCACCCGGCTCGCAGGCACTACGGAGGTGATTCCATAGCAGATTCCGAATTGACGCAAGCGGTCGCAGACGCCCTGGAAAAGGGAAAGGAACTCGACCGGAAATTCGTCCAGACAGTTGACGTCGCGATTACTCTCAAGAACGTCGACATGAACCTTCCCAAGAACCGCATCGATGAGGAGATTATTCTCCCCAAGGGACGCGGTAAGGAAGCCAAGGTCGGTGTCTTTGCTCAAGGCGAAGGCGCTGCTCTGGCCAAGAAGGTGGCCGACGTGGTCATCGAACCCGACCAGTTCGAAGACCTCCAGAAGGACAAGGCCACTTTCAAGAAGACTGCCAACGGCATCCACTACTTCTTGGCTGAGGCCCCCCTCATGGCTCAAATCGGTCGCAGTCTAGGTATTGTCCTAGGTCCCCGCGGCAAGATGCCCAAGCCCCTGCCCCCGGGCGCTGATCCCAGCCCCCAGGTGAGCAACTTGCGCAACACCGTCAAGGTCCGCTCCAAGGACAAGCTCAGTTTCCACACCGTCATCGGCAGTGAAGAGATGAGTCCCGAAGACATTGCGGAGAACCTTGAGACCGTCCTAGCCCGTATCGAAGGCAAACTCGAACACGGGCGCATGAACGTGGCCAGTGTGTTCGTTAAGACGAGCATGGGCCCCAGTGTGAAGGTGATCTAAGTGGCTCATGTAGCACCCTGGAAGAAGGAAGAGGTCGCGCGCCTGGCTGCGCTGTTGACCGACAAGCCCGTGGTCGGCATCGCCACCATTGGCGGAATTCCGGGCCCCCAGATGTCCGAGATGCGTGCCAGTCTGCGCGAGAACGTGCAGATTGTCGGTGTCAAGAACCGCCTGGTTCGCCTCGCCATCGACGAGGCAGCCAAGCAACGCCCCGCCCTCGCCCAACTTAAGGACAAGGTGGACGGACAAGTGGCGGTTCTAGCCACCGACATGAACCCCTTCCTGCTGTACAAGGCCCTCGAAGCCGGTGCCACCATGGCCCCGGCTAAGGGCGGCAGCGTGTCCCCCAGCGACATTACCGTCGAGAAAGGTCCCACGCCTTTTGGCCCCGGCCCCATCGTCGGTGAATTCCAGAAAGTGGGGATTCCCGCCAAGATTGACTCCGGCAAGGTCGTCATCCAGAAGACCGTCACACCTGTGAAGGCCGGCGACACCATCAGCCAAGAACTGGCCACGATGCTCGCCAAGTTGGAGATCAAGCCCGTTGAACTCAAGATTAACCTACAGGCGGCTTACGACGACGAGACCATCTTCGGTCCCGATGTCCTAGCCGTCGATGAAGACAAGGTCCTCGGCGACCTCATGATCGCCGTGCGCACCGCACACGAACTGTCGTTGCAAACCGCCTTCCCCACCAAGCAGTCCATGGACGCACTGGTTGGCAAGGCATACCGCATGGCAGTCGCCGTCGCTCTCGAATCGGGCGCGGACCTGGGCGAAGCGGCCGCCACGGCTGCCGAAGCCTACGCCAAGATCCTCGCGGGTCTCGGCAAGAAGCCAGAGGACCTCGAAGACGCGCTCAAAGAGCGCCTCGGGGACCACGTCGAACTCCTAACCGCGGTCGCCACAGCGCCTGCGGCTGCGGCCTCCGAAGACGCTTCGGCGGACGAAGAGGAAGAGGAGGAAGACGAAGTGAGCGAAGATGAAGCAGCGGCCGGCCTTGGCGCGTTGTTCGGATAAAAGGAGTGTAACAACATGGAATACGTGTACAGTGCGCTGCTCCTACACAGCGCCGAAAAGGAAGTCAACGAAGAGAACGTCACCAAGATTCTCGAGGCCGCTGGCCTTGACGTCGATGCAGGCCGCGTGAAGGCTCTCATCGCAGCCCTCGACGGCGCCGACATTGCTGCTGCCATCGAGAACGCCACTGCTGCCCCCGTGGCCGTCGCCGCCGCTGGCGCCGCCCCTGCCGCAGCCGAGGAAGCCCCGGCTGAGGAAGAGGAAGAGGACGACGGCGTTTCCGAAGAGGAAGCCGCTGCCGGCCTTGGCGCCCTGTTCGGCTAGAACTTGGTGGTGGACTCCGGGGGCGCTTGCGGCCCCGGACGACGGCGCCCTGTTCTACTAGAACGGCGACGTGCCTTCATCACGACTTGGCCCGATTCACCGGGCACCCTTCTCCCCCTATCTCTCATCCTTTCCCTGTTTGATTCTAGGTCGGCTACGCGCCGGCCCGCCGTTTTTGCCAAGCGTCTGCGATGACGCCGCCCCCGAGGATGAGTGCGACCGCCGTCGCGGTAGCAGCAAGCCCCGCCCATGGGTGGACGCCTTCCACGACGCGTAGCAAGGCATCGAATCCCAGCACCCACATGCCAGTCCCCACCACCACGCCGGCCACCACGGCGCCCACCATGTCGCGCAGATGCAAGCCGCCAAGTCGGCCCACGACGAGCGCGATGACTGGGCCGTTGACTAGGAATGGCACGATGAGGAAAACGAAGAGCCCGACGGGGCCCCACCGGTGCACCCAGTGTTGGTGGCGGTCGGCGGCTGATTCCAGTTCCCTGATGCGCCGCATGAGTCGGTTCTCGCTGTCATGGTAGTGGTCCAAGGTCTTGCGAAAAATCGGGTACACGATGGCTGCAATGGCAAGGTCTTGCCAAGCCAAGAGGGGCCAGGTAATCCACCATGGCAGCCCCAGCCCTAGTGACAATGCAATCGCTGATTCGCGGCCGGCCGTTACCTCGGCCACGGCCCCGGCTGCCGCGGCACTACCCCACGGTTGGAGGAACATGAATAGGAAGATGATGGCGGCTGCTTGGGCCGCTAGCATGCCGACTCCAGTGGAGACGCTAAGGCGCACCTAGTCTTCCTCTTTCACCGCCGTGGGGTCGAGTTGGCCCACGCTAGGGTCCAGGTAGTCGGCTTCCCACACCTTCAGAATGCTCAGGGTCACACCCACGAGCAATGGGCCAAGGAAGAGGCCAATGAACCCGAAGGCGGCCACACCACCCAGCACGCCGAGCAATACGAAGAGGGGGTGGATGCTGGCGCGGTCACCGATGAGCTTCGGTCGAACGAAGTTGTCTACTTGACTGACCACGACGACCCCCCAGATGATCAGGAACAAACCCTGCCAAACGTTGCCTTGCACTAAGAGAATGATGGCCCATGGGATCCATACCAGGAATGCACCTACTACGGGGAGCAAACTCAGGACTGCCATGACGGCGGCCCAAAGGACGGGTCCCGGTACACCTGCAATGAGGAAGCCGATGCCACCCAGTGCGCCCTGGATTGCGCTGGTCAGAATCTGCCCGAAGAAAACTGCCTTGAGTCCGTTATGGGCTTCATGCAGGAGGAAATTGACTTGGCGAGCCGGTAGGGGGGCGGCGCGGCGGAGGTAATGGACCAAGTGGTGACCATCCGTCAAGATGTAGTACGTGACGAAGAGAATGACCGTCATGGCCAAGATGGCATTGGAGACAAAAGCCGGCGCTGAAGCAAGCACGCCTCTCAGGAAGCCTTGGATGCGGGGTTCAATCTCCCCCCAAACAGCCGCCAGGGTCTCGTTGCGTTCCTCGTCCGTCTGGTCTGGGAAGAACACGTCGAGGGTCTGTCCCAGCATGTCCTCCACTTGACCTTGGTCGAGGGCTCGGGCTGCCTGTTCCACATCTGAGAACATGGCGAAGCCGAGGCCCACGAGGGGGCCGAAGATAATGACGAAGAGCGTGAATAGGCTGC
>JBFJXU010000009.1:0-20913 GCA_041622975.1 Thermoplasmatota archaeon | reverse complement strand
GGGGCGGAAACGGAAGTCATGCACGTCTGCTTCTTGCGTGTCCATGTCGATGATGCCCATGCTGGGCAGATGCAGAATCATGATGTCGTCCACAAAGGACTCGGTCGGCATGCCCACGAGATATTGGTCGCCTTCTCGACCTGCCACAACCCGGGTGACTTCCCACTCCTCCCCATCGCTATAGGACGTGGCCTTGACCCGCCACCACTCGCCGGCGACCCACTTGGGAGATTCCTGGGTGGAGCGGGCGGCCGGCACATCGGGAAGCCCACTCATGGCGCCAAAGGATGGCCCCTCAGATGCAGACGTCACAGCGGTGGAGTCCAAATCGCCGTCGCCGAGGCAGCCTGCCAGCAAGGCAACAAGCAGAATCGATGCAATTCGCATGCGCGAACCCCGAGCCTTGCACGTAAGGCCTTTCTGGCGATGATGTCGACGCGCCGTCGGCCTGAAGAAGGGTTGCCGAGTCGGCGCCCCCGTGCGCCTTCCCTCATGGACTTGGGCATACGTTTCATTTCGATTTGCCGACGGGGTCAGCAACGCCCTCATCCCCTTGGTGCCATTACTGGTCCACGATGCTCCCCTGTGGAGTGTACCGGCCGTGGCAGCCGTGATGAACCTCGTTTCGGTACCGTCATCGTTCCTGTGGGGGGGTCTCATGGAGAAACACCGGGGCCAAGGGCGGCGGCGCCTTGCCATGCTGGGATTTGCCGCCAGTGGCATCGCGATGGCAGTCATGGCCATCCCCGGGCCCGTGTGGCTTTTCGTGGTGGCTGCGGCCACCTTCACAGGCTTTGGTGTTGCTACTGCCCCCGCGGCCTCAGTCCTGCTGCTTGAATCCGTGCCTGGCAATCAATGGGCGGCGGCCACGGGACGAATGGCACGGCGCACGGGTATTGCTTACCTCGTCGGCGTGGTCCTTGCGGTGACCGCCGGGCTGACGGGATGGTTGCAGCCATGGTGGGTCTTCCTCGTTTCCGCTGTGGCTGCCATCGTGGCGGCATTCATTGCGCGCGCTACCATTGAGCCTGCCGTGGGGCCGACCATGCCCAGGCACCCCGCAGGCTTCGGCCTGGATGCAGTCCGCAACGCCCAGCGTCGTTTCGAACGCCCTGTATGGTTCCCAAGCCGGTTGCGCCATCGGCCCACACTCAAGGGAATCACCTTGGCCGACGGCGACCCCCTGAAATTCCTCGTGGGTTACTTTCTTCTTTTCACCGGGTCCGCTGTATTCTTCAGTTCCTACGGCGGCGTGTTATCCGACCGCATCGGACTCGCCGTGGGCTTCGTATTACTGGCCCAAGCGCCCAGTAACTTCGTGACGCCATTGGTCTACCCGTGGGCTGGCCGGTATGGCTCCACGCACGGCGAAATGCTGGGAACCCTGCGAGGCGTTGAGAGTCGCATCGTGATCATTCCCCTGATGGCCGTGCTGTTGTTATTCTGGCAGGGCTGGTCATATGTTCCACTGCTCATCCTTCATGGGGCAATTGGGGTCAGTTTCGCCCTCCTGCAAGTGAATGGCTCTTGCATGATGGCTAAGTGCCACCGTGCCGGCCGGGGCCAAGGTGTTGGCAATTTCCACGCCGCAGTTGGCCTGGGGAGTCTCTCCGGTTCGCTGCTGGCCACCCTCCTTTTTGCTGTGGCCAATCTTCTGGTCGCCTACGTGGTCATGGCCATCATGCTACTCGCCGGCGCGGCCGTCGTCTGGAGCATTCGCAACTCTGACCAATTCCATCCCCGCAACCATTAGAGGCTACAACCAGCGGCGCACCGTCTTCCGGTAGTCGGGGTACCCCGGCATAGATTCCAACTGGCGTTCCTCGCGTCGAATGACGAACCAGTACAACGAGAACATGGTCCCCGGCAAGAGAATCACCGCCCAAAGCCAGCCCGCCGCCAAGCCAATACCTGCTTGCAGTCCCAGGTTGGCCACGTACATGGGGTTGCGGCTCCAGGCGTAAGGCCCCGTAATCACCAGCGCCGTGGTCTCGCGGAGCGGACTCGGGTGTGTCCCAGCGCGCCGCTGCGCAGTAATCGCCCAAGCCATCAGACCAACAGCCGCGATGGCCACTACGACCCCCCCGATGCGAAGGCCGGCTGGCACCATCAATGGCCACCGTGTGGACAGCAGCCAAGAGGCAATGAGTGCCTTGGCTGGCCAAAGGGGAGGTAGGTACTTGGCCGCCAGGTCCACGCAGTTACATCCAGGGGGGCATCATGGGGCTTCCCATGCGATGCCGTCCCAGGCGACGGGTAATTGATGGGGGGCGCCCAGGGGGTGTCCGAGGTCGAGCAGGGCTTGCTGTAGGAAGGGCCTCGTGTCGATGTCCGGGTCCGGCAATGGAAAACTGTGATCGATGACATCGTCGAAGAGGATGACATCAAGGTCCAGTTCCCGCGCCGCCCACTTATCCGGGCCCCGCAATCGGCCCTCGGCTCGCTCAATGTCGCGGCACTTTGCGCGCAATTCCTGGGGGCTGCGCTTCCAGTCCACGGCAACGCAGCCATTCCAGTAGTGGCCTTGTTCGGGGCGCCCGATGGGTGGCGTCGAATAGAATTGACTTACGCCCAACAGGGGGGCAACGCCGTGCAGCCGGCGCATTCCGGAGGGAACGTGGCGCTCCGGGTCAATGTTACTGCCAATGGCAATGACCTTCATTCCCACGCTTGGTCTTCAAGCACGCCTTATAAATGTGTATTCGTGGAAGGTGCCTGTATGACTCGCGTATTTGCTGTCGCCCGGATTGCTCTTGGCTGGGTTTTCTTTTGGGCTTTCATTGACAAGACCTTCGGGCTTGGCTTCTCCACCCCCTCGGAACGGGCGTGGATTCGCGGCGGCAACCCCACCGCCGGGTACCTCGGCAGCCGCGAGGGCACCTTTGGCGGCGTCTTCCAAGCCATGGCCGACAGCGCCATCGTGGAATGGCTCTTCATGCTAGGCCTCCTTGGCATTGGCGTCGCCTTCCTGCTTGGCGCTGGTATGCGCATCGGTGCCTGGTCAGGAGCGGTGCTGATGCTTCTCATGTGGTTGGCTGCCCTACCCTTGACCACCAACCCGTTCATCGACGACCACATCGTTTACGCCATCGTGATGATTGGACTTGAGCGCGCCCACGCTGGACGCGTCTGGGGGATTGGCACTTGGTGGGAATCCCAGCCAATCGTCGAAAAGAATCCCTGGCTCGCTTAGGCCACGCACCCGCCGACTACGGCCGGTGGATTTCCACAGCCACGGAATCGCTGAAGCGTAGCGCACCGGGCTTGTCCACGACAACGTCCACGGCCTGGACGTTGGGCCTGGCGAGCACTTTGTCCGCCAAGTGTTCCGCCAGGGTCTCCAAGAGTTCGTGGGGCGTGGATTCCACGTACGCCACTACTTCATCCCGGATGCCTTTGTAGTCCACCGTGAATTGGAGGTCATCCGTCGCGGCGGCCTTGCGTTGGTCGTGGTGCACCGTGATGTTAATGACCACGTCCTGCCGAGCCTTCTTCTCCCACTCCGCCACGCCGATGTTCATGCGGACCCGGAGGTCGCGGATGTGGATCTTGTCGGTCACAGGTGACGACCTCCATCCACGAATAGAATCTGTCCGGTCACGTACTGGGCTTCGATGCAGTACCGCACGGCGTGCGCCACCTCGGCGGGCGTGCCGGCGCGCTTGAGCGCCGTGGCGTCAACGGCCGCCTCAAGGTCGTCGCCGCTGCCATCGTTGGGTTCCAGGATTGGACCCGGGGCAACACCGTTGACACGCATGGGCGCCAGTTCTTTGGCAAGCGTGCGCGTCAAATTGGCAAGTGCCTGCTTGCTGGTGAGGTAGGGGAAGTGCTGCGGGTCGTGGCTTACCACGCGGGTGTCCAGAATATTCACAATGGATTGGGCGCCGGTGGCTGCCGCGCCGCGGGCCAGGGCCAGTGGCGCCCAAGCGTGCAGGCGCATCATCTGGTCGAGGTCTTCGTACGTGGCCTGGGCGAGCGTCGTGCGTGGGAAGGCACTGGCGTTGTTGACAACGTGGGCCACGGGCCCGACGCGCTCTAGCAAGCCCTCCACCTGCGCGGGGTCCGAGAGGTCTGCTTGCACGGTGGTGCCGCCCAGTTCCTTGGCCAATGCCTCCGCGTCGGCCATGCTGGTGTTGGCGTGTACGACCACTTCGTGGTCCCGGGCCAGGTCACGGCAAATTGCTTGGCCGATGCGCTTGGCTCCACCGGTGACGAGAACGCGGTCCACGAAGCGGTGACGCCGTACTCGTCACTTCAACCCGGCGGCCCGGCGTATCGGCCTACGGTTGGTCGATCTGTGCGGGCCTGTCCCAGACCATTGGTTCCGTAAGAATTGGCAGTTCGAGGTAGGACCCCGCTGCGCCGTAGAACACGGTGTTGATGGTGGTGGGCTCATCGAAGGGCGCAGGAATCCGGTAGGGGGCATCGAGAGTCAAGCGAATCGTGTGTCCCTCTGCGAGTACGTATTCCGTGGGTTCGAAGCGGAACGTGAAGCGGGTTTCCTCGCCCGGTGTGAGGGGACTGGATTGGTCGAAGCCGTCGCGAAGGTGGGCGTTCATCCAGCCCTCTGCCAACCAGGTCGCGGTCCCTTCGGGGGCCACGTCGTACAATTCGAAAAGCCAGAATGTGTTGCGTGCGTCACTGGCGCCCAAGAGGTGCATCCATGCGCTGCCAGCCATGTGAATGTCTTGGGCAAGTGGCTCGGAGTTGAACGTCAAGGATTCTGCGACGTCCCCGACCATTGGGGCAAGGAACGCGTCGGCTGCTGCGTCGGAGCCGGAGAACCGGTACGACTCGGCGCCGTCGGCTGGGGCATCGCGTGCAAGTTCGCTGGGGGCGAGGTAGAGTCGCGTGGTCGCCGTCTCGGCTGGCGGCCACGTTTCACCGGTGCGAACGTCGCCTGTGTTGAGTTGGACTTCCACGGTGGGAGTGTCCATGATGCCCGTGTCAATTCCCTTGAGCCAGTAATCGAACCAGGCGAGTTCCATGTCGAAGTAGTCGTCGCGGGGTGGGTATTGGTGCCCGGCTTGGTGGAACAAGCCCTTCTTGGGAATCGTGAGTTCGTTGAACCAATGCACCGCTTCACTCGGGTTCACGGCTCGGTCCACGAAGCCCTGTGAGTACAGGATGCTGGCATTACCGCTGTTGGCCTGTTCAACGAAGAGAGTCTGGTTGCGGTCAACCCAGTATTCATCATACACTCCCTTGGCGTAGACGTCGGGGCGCATGGCACCAATTGCATCTTCCTGGCCGCACGCGGCGCCGCCGGCATTCATGCCCCAGGCAGGGCCTTCTTCCACATTCGTGGGGGGCTGGGCGCTGAAGGCGTTGTACGTGATGGGGTAGAACCGACCCATGTAGGGTACGCCGTTCATGAACGTGTTACGCCATTGGTTGGTGACGCCCGCCACGGTAACCACCGTGACCAGGTGGTCGGGGGCCATGACGAGTGCTTCGTGGGGCGTGGTGCCTTCGTAGGACACACCATGCATGGCGACCTTGCCATTCGACCACTCCTCCTGGGCAATCCATTCCACAAGGTCGTGAGCGTCTTGCCGCTCGAGGCGGCCCATCATTTCGAGGCAACCCTCGGAGTTCCCCGTGCCGCGCACGTCGGCCACCACGACGGCGTAGCCCTTGGGGACATACATGCCCACGAGGCCTCCAGCCGCATCGCCGGAGTCAAACCCGGGCACGGCGGGGGCGTGGCTGTGATACGGGCTCAGGCGCATGATGGTGGGCCAGGGGCCTTCACCATCGGGCAGGTGAATGCGCGCATGCAAGCGGATGCCATCCACTGTGGATTCCACGTAGCGGACGAGATCTGGTAGAACATCGAATGTATCCTCCGAGAGCACGCCGGCCGGGGGCGTGTAGCCAGGCCCGACCACGGGGGGGACCGCGTTTCCATCGGCGTCGCCCGTAAGGCATCCAGCCAGCATCGGGGCAATCAACAAGGCAAGCATCCATTGGCGCATACGTCCCGCCTCGTTGCTTCGTATTTCACGTTTGGGTGGCCTACATGATGAGGCGGATGGCCAATGCAAATGTCACGACGGCAAAGATAGGGCGTAACCACCGGTCTCCGTGGCGGATGTTGAACCGACTGCCCACGAAGGCGCCGCCGATGGTTCCAGCGAGCATGGGCAGGCCCGTTAGCCAAGCCACCTGGCCAAGGTAGGCAAAGAGAAGCAAGGCGGTGACGTTGCTGGCGAAGTTGACGAAGCGTCCGACGGCAGCCGCTCGCCGAAGAACCATGCCTGCTGCCGTGAAGCCGAAGATCAGGAACGTGCCGGTCCCAGGCCCAAGCAGGCCATCATAGAAACCGGCCATGGCCGCAACCACGCCCAACGTAGCAAGAGGCGGCGGCCGCCCGCCTGGGGCAGCGCCAAAATTGGGCTTCAGGGTGACGTACAAGGCAATGGACAACATGGCCACCACGACCAGCCAACGGATGGCGGTGGCTGGCACGAACTGGACCACCGTGACCCCGAGCAGGCTGGCGGCTCCTGCAGTTGGCCAAAGCCACCACCAGCGGCGGGGAACCATGCCAGCGCGAACGTAATTGGCGGTCGCCATGCTGCTTGCCCCAGTTCCCACTAATTTGTTCGTGCCTAGGGCAACGTGCGGCGGCAGCCCCGTCGCCATGAGCGTGGGCAGCGTGATGGCGCCGCCCCCGCCAACTTGACTGTCAATGAATCCGGCGACAAGACCCGCTGCCAGAAGCAACAGGCCGGTGCCGACTTCCATTAGTCCTCCTCGTCCGGTGGCGCCTGGGCCGCTTCCCTGGCGCGGCGCAATTGTAGGTCGCTTCCCAAGAGAATCACGCGGTCGCCGGGCTCCAGTCGCTGCCGCGCGTCGAAGGGCCGGGGGTGTTCAGCATCCTTGGCCATGACGCCGACGACGAGGCAACCCGTGGTCTCCTTGACTCGCGCATCCGCGAGGGTCGTGGATGCCCATGCGGACCCTTCCTCAATGCGTACTTCTTCGATTGTGGCTTCCCTGCTTTGCGCCCGCAAAACTAGGGCGTCGCCGTGGCTGACCAGCAGCGCCTCTGCCCGTGCCAGTTGATGTGATTCGCCCATGAGCACCAAGGAATCTCCGCCCTGAAGGCGGAAGTCGGGGCCAGGGTGAACCGTTTCCTGTCGGTTGCGTTGGACCACCGCGACGGTCGCGCCCGTAACCGCAGAGATTCGACTTTCGAGGAGCGTCTTACCCTTGAGGGGGCTATCGGGGGGTAGCGCTACGGTCACCATGCGCAGGCCCCACGGGTAGCGCTGGATGATGCGATCCAAGGCCTCGGGGCTGCGGCCTTCCTGCCCAAGCACGCGGCCCACCGCTTCCTCGAGGTTGTGGTGGAAGCGGCTCAACTGCCGCCATGCGGCCGCGGAGACGCCAATGGCCAGCAGGGCGATACCTGCCATGAGCGGCCACGATTGCCGCGTGGCTAGCAGAATGGGCAAGGTCAGCAGCACAAGGGTGGTGGTGACTGCGGCATGGACGAGGCCCGCTCGCACACGACCTGCCCCGACGCGCTCGCCTTCCCGTAATCCCACGAGCACCCATACAAGGTTGCGGTAGGCGCGCATCGCTGCGACGAGTAAGGGCAGACCAACGGCCGCTCCGATACCCAGAATGAGGCCAGTCACGATGCGCGGCGGCAAAGGAATGCTGCCACGCAATGACGTCCACGAGGTCAGCACAAGGCTCATCCACGCCAAGACGAGGATGACGTTGGTGATGAAACGGCGCGTAGCGTCCTTGGTGCCTTCCTTGGGCCCGCCGCTGCGCCGTAAGCCTTCGACCACCCAAGCGATGAGGGGGCGTGTCGGCCCGAGGACTTTCTGCGCGGCGCCCGCCATGTGGGGCGTCGCTCGCGTCATGATTGGCGTCACCACGAGTAGGATGATGATGGCGCCCAAGAGCACGGTTTTGAGGTCGTCGCCGGGGCCAGCCACGGAGGCCAGCACGAGGCTCATTTCGCCCATCGCGCCGAGGCTGATTGCGGTGCGCAGGGCGTCGGTCGGTGTCAGCCCGGCGGCCATGGCAGCCGGGGCGTGGACGATGGTCTTGGCGAAGAAGAACGCCGCTGCCACGCCAAGTGCGAGCGCGGCGTGGCCCCACAGTTGGCCAATGTCCACAGCCATGCCGCTGCTGAGGAAGAACACGGCGAGGGACAAGTCGCGTAGGCTGCGCAGCGCCGTACGTAGCACGAACCGGCTCGCGGCCTCGGCGGCGACCACACCCGCCACGAGTGCGCCTAGTTCGGCGTTGCCCGCCCACGCGGAAGCCACCGCCAAGCCAAGCATGGTCGCTAGGCTGGCCATGACGAGCAATTCGTGTTGATGGGTGCGTGAAATGTCGTCAAGGAGCCGCGGTACGATGAGGCTGGCAAGCGCCGTCAATACCACGAGGGCGATGAGTAGTTGCAGCGTGGTGGAAATGGGCGTGGTCCACGAACCGCCAGCGGCCAGGCCAGCCACGAGGGCAAGCAGTCCCGCGGCTGCAACGTCCTGGCTGATGAGGACTCCCAATACCCGTTCACGAACGCTGCTGGATGCATCCGCACAGAGCCGTTCACCAAATAGGGTGGAACTCAAGGCACAGGCAATTCCAAGGGTCCATGCCTGAACGGGCGCCCATCCCGCAATGAGGGCGACCGTGGCAACCAGTCCCATGGGTAGGAGCAGGTCGAAGGGCATGGTGGGCGCCGTGCGCCGGATCGACCTTGTTAGCGTGGCCAAGTCCAATTCCATGCCAATGAAGAACAGAATGATCAGCACACCGAAGTGCGCCACTTCTTCGACGACTGCTTCTTGGACGAAGCCGTGCCCCAGAGCATGGGGGCTAGCCGCGATGCCCACGACCAAGTAGCCAAGCGCCGGCGGTGCATTGAGACGATGGGCTAGCCACCCGGCGACCGCTAAGGCCGCAGCGAGCACGGCAAGGGCCCCGAGCGCCACGCCACGGCACCTTGGTTGGAGGGCATGGCCGTTGCGGTGCGCGTCGTTCAAGTGGCGGCCTTTGATGGCCGGCCATGCGCATCCCCCTCGTTCCGGTTCACGGCCCCCTCGTGGCGGCCATGCCGGCAGTCGTGCTCTGGGCACGCAACAGGGGGCAGATTGATTTCTTCGATGCGATTGTGGCAGCAGCCGGCCTTGCACTTGTCGCCTCGGCGGCCATCATTGCTGCCTGGCCCTGGGGTCGCGACCGTGCAGGCATCGTGGGCCTCATCGTCGGCGCGGCCATCGGATGGTCGGGGCTGGTGGTGTCCCGGGTCCTGATTCCGGTGTCAAGTACCTGGGTGCTCGTGGGGCTCATGGCCGGTGCCGCAGGTGCAGTTGTACTGGTGTCACGACAATCCGTTCCCCGCGACGTAACCAAGGTTCTCAACCTCATGGCCGTGGCCCTCCTCGTTGTACCCGTTGCGCTGGGGCCGTCGGCTGCCGGTGCTGAGCCGATGCCCCCGTCGGGCCTCGATGTCCGCGGCGCGGAGGGGGCTCCCGGCGTGGTGCACGTGGTCCTTGACGGGTACCCGTCTCGCGACATCCTGCAGGAGGTACTCGGCATCGACAATGGGCCCTTCCTGGAGGACTTGGAGTCCATGGGATTCGAAATGCTCGATGCAGTGGCCAATTACCCCATGACCCTCCACTCCCTGGCCAGTCTCCTGGCTGCGGACCACTTGCATGGTGCTGGTGCCGGCCGGGACCTCGACCCACTTGAGCATTGGATCGGTCATGCCCCCGTTGCCAAGGCCATGCAAGACGTGGGCCTCCGCACCGTCATTACGAGCAGTTACTTCGAAGTGGCTGACTGGGACCACCCTGCCTGGGATCAAGCAGTCGCCTGCGTGCCCCCGCGCTTCCAGCGTATCCTGGAACGCTTCACCATCGCTGGCGCTGGCCGAGACTTAGTGGATCACGCGCGGCAACAGCACGTGGCCGTAGAATGCGCGCTTGACGTGGCCCGTGGCGCCGCTACCGACGCCTACACGTTCGTGCACATCCTCCCGCCCCACCCGCCGCTCATATACGACGCCGACGGCAATCTACGCGCCACGTCAGCCAGTGAACGGGGCCAGTGGGACGACCCGGCCCTCGCTGGTCAGTTGGCCTACGTCAATGACGTAGTCGTCGAACTGGCCCAGGGCCTCTTGGACCGCGGCCTGGTGGTCATCATCACGGGGGACCACGGCAGTGCCCGCATCCACGGCGCGGACGACCCCGATGGCCTCCCCGACAATCCCTCCGCCGCAGGTCTCCGCGAGCGATACAGCGTCCTGGCCGCCGTGGCGGGGGCCGACATACAGCCCCATTCCCTCGTCAACATCTACCCCATGTTGTTTGGGTCATGGGGAGCCGATGTGGAATTACGGCCCGACGAATCCTATTACGCGACCTACCGAGACCCCTGGGATTTCCAGCGCGTCGAGGTTAGGCAATCCCTTTGAAGCACTCACAGAGTGGTAATCCACGTGGCATGGTTGGTCCTCTACATCGACCCCGGTACCGGGAGTGTGATCTGGGCTTTCATTGTCAGCACGTTCCTCGGTGCTGCCTATGCCATGAAATTGTGGTGGCGCCGCATCGCTGCGGGCATCAAGCGCGTGTTCCGAGGCGGCGACGATGCATGAACACCCCGCCAGTTTCCGCGACCCCGACGGTGGCGTAGTCTGGATTGATGGAATCCTACACCGCCGAGTGGCCCCTTCGTTCCAAGAGGACTTTGACGCGTACCGCGCCCAACTCCATGACGACCTGGCAGCCGCGGGGCACGTGGTGGATTTCAAGGACGTGGGCCCGGGTCTCGTGCAACCCCAAGTGATTCCGTTCGTCTCGTACCCGTATGAATGGAGCCCCGGGCAACTGCGCGATGCCGCCCTTTTGACCTTGGACCTCGCCGAGCGTGCATACGAGAGCGGATTGGAACTCAAAGATGCAAGCGCCTACAACGTCACATTCCGATCCGACGGCTCCCCCGTATTCTTGGATCACACCAGTTTCGAGCGCCGGCGCCATCAGGGGCCCTGGCCGGCGTACGGGCAGTTCTGCCGCCACTTCCTAGCCCCGCTTGCCTTGGCGTCCCATGATGTGCGCCTCATGGCGTTGACCCGCGTCCACTTGGATGGTGTCCCGCTCGGCTTGGCTGCCAAGTTGCTGCCCCGGCGCCTGCGGTTGCGCCCCGGCTTGCAGATGCACATCGTCCAGCACGCGCGAAGTCAAGCCCGCCACCCCGGCGGCGACCCTGGCAAGCAGCGCGCCGTGGGCAAGAACCAGTATCTCGGGCTCCTTGACAGCCTACGCTCAGCAGTCAAGCGCCTCACATGGAAGCCAGCGGGTACGTGGACCGATTACGATGGCGACAACACGTATACGGACCAAGCAACCGAGCGCAAGGAGCAAATCATCAGGGCCTGGGCCAAGGATGCTCAGAGCGTGTGGGATTTGGGCGCCAACACGGGCCGTTACGCCCGCGCAGCCGCGGCAGTAGGCCGCGGGCCTGTGATTGCCTTCGACCTAGACCCTGGCGCTATCGAGCGCCTGCATGGCCAGGGTGGCCTGCACGGGGTGGTCATGGACCTCACCAACCCCAGCCCCGGGCAAGGATGGGGCCACACGGAGCGCGACAGCCTGGCCGCCCGCGGGCCATGCCACACTGCCATGGCATTGGCCCTCGTCCATCATCTGGCTATTGGCAACAATGTTCCCCTGACTAAGGTCGCCGCATGGATGGCCACGTTCTGCGACCACGCCATCGTGGAATGGGTCCCCAAGACCGACCCCCAAGTGGAACGAATGCTAGCCAGCCGCCGCGATGTGTTTGCCGACTATACGCAGGAAGGATTCGTGACCGCCTTCGAGCAGCACTTCGAAGTCGTGGCGGCTGAGCCCGTGCCAGACTGCGAGCGCGTCCTCTATCACTTTAGGCTTCGACGCTGACCAACGCGACGCCCTCGTGGACATCAATGTGGCCCGGTCCCACGACTTGATTACTGACGCCCCGCGCCGTGGTGGGTTCAAGGATTTCTTGCTCAACGTCCCACGCGGTCCCAGTGGTCGTGATTCGTACAGCGCCACCCACTGCCAGGACGTTCACCGTGCAGCCCGGGGCCGGCCACGTTCGACGTTCGCCCTCGGTCACGAAGTACAAGGTCTCATGGCCGTGCACCATGGTGGCATCCACGCCTTCATCGTGTGCCCGACGCAGTAACTTGAGATTCGCCAAGAACATGGCCGTGCGGCCGCCGTGCCCCCCGATGATGGTGAGGCGCTCCGGGGTCAATGCAAGACACCGTGCCAATGCAAGTTCGCCATCCGTTTCGTCTTTGGCGGTAGGATGGCGTTCTAAGTTGACTAAAGACAAGTCCACGCCGTCGAGGCCGTCCAAGTCACCCACGACCGCGTCCGGGGTGATGTTTTGTGCTAGGCAATGGCGGTAGCCGCCGTCGGCTGCAATGACGTGTTCAGCATCCGTGGGCCAATCGGCCGACTCCGGGGCGTCACCCGCCAGAACCAACACAACGTGGGTCACAGGTCAGTCAGCATCCCGTGGTTGACGTGTTCATGAGTCACGAGCCGCACGTCGGGCTCGAGGTGCTGATTTGCATAATGGAGTGCTGCTGCCAGGCTGGTCACGTAGTTGCTTGCAGGGTAAGGTGCCAGTCCAACCGTTACGAGAATGCCCAGGGCACGGCCATCCCCCGTCAGCACAGGACTACCCGAGTCGCCGGGCAGGCCTGGGGTGTGCAAGTAGGCCGCGTAACTCCACCCGTACGGGTCGGCGGTCAGGATGTGGCCCTCCCTCTCGTGGAACGTGTCAATGCGCCCACGGCCGGCCGATGTCTCAATGACGGCTGATGGTCGCAAACTGGTGTGACCGTAACTCAGGACGTGGTCGCCGAGGTTAGCTTCGTACGCCATTGCGGTGGGGCCACCGAAGTGGCGAACCTGTGGACTTACGTCATCGTGGTCCTGGAGGTCAATCCGCACCAAGGCGAAATCGTTGAAGTCGCAGACGTGGGCCCTCGTTTCGCCCACTGCTTGCATGGTGGCCCACGAGGAATAGGCCAGCAAGCCCATGTGGCCGTCGCCAATCTTGACGGGGGTCCCTAGTGGGTCCGGCGTGGGGGCCTCACAACCATTGGTCTGAGTCTTTTCGGCGGTGGCGGCACAGTGTGCCGCGTAGCCCAGGTAGTAGTGTAAGCCATCCGTGAACAGGAAATCACTGGTGCACAGGCGGCCGTTCGTGGTCATGGGCACCCCGGGCTGGATGGGGGCCTCCTGGGCTTCATGCCCAAAGCCGTCGTGGCCGAACGCCGTCAGCGTGGATGCGACGACGAGGACCCCCAAGGTCAATGGAATGCGCACAGGCATCCAGACTGCGGCCTGGTTTAGGGGGTTGCGCTACGCGTCTGTCAGACGACTTGGTCCGAGATCTGCTCCCAAGTGGCTAGATGAACACCGTAACCGTTGCTGCGCGCGTAATCCACGGCGTGTTGCAGGCTGGTGACACCATTACTTGCCGGCAGAGGGGCAAGGCCCACGGTGACGAGGATACCAAGGCCTTGGCCATCGCCGGTCAGGACACCGCTGCCCGAATCACCTGGGACGCCAGGCGTTGCCGTGTAAACCGTCGTACTCCAGCCGCTCTCGGTCTGGCGCACCACGCGGCCCTCGCGCCGGTCCAATTCCTCGGGCCCAGGGCGAAGTCCCGTATTACCGAACGTCAGGACTCTCGTACCAATGCTGACGCTGGAGGGGTCGGCCGCTTGCGTGGGGCCACCGAAGTGCAGCATGGCCGGGTGGACCTTGTCCCGGTCGTCGGGGTGAATCCAGACCAGGGCGAAGTCGTTGTAATCACAGGTATTGCCGTCCGTTTCGTTGACGGATTGCATGACCACCCAACTGCTGTACCAGAGCAAGCCTGATTGGCTTGCACCCTGGATATTCACGGGTGCGCCGTGTTGGGCAGTGCCCGTCTCGCAGCCATTGGTGTTGGTTGAATCGCCGCTGGTGCCGAAACAATGGGCGGCGAGGCCCAAGAACAAATGCTGGCCGGTCTGGTCGGTGAAGACAAAGTTACTCGTGCACTGACCCTGTTCCGAGGTCACTTGCACGCCGGGGCGAATCGTAGCGTTGTCCAGGCTCGGCCAACTGCGCTGGGGCGGGGGACTGGTTCCGTTGTTCTGGTCGGCTGGATCGCCTCCGCCGGTACCGGGGTCGCCCCCGCCTCCGCCACCACTACCGCCGCCCCCGCTGCCTCCACCGCTACCCCCGTTGTTGCCTCCTGGGTCGCTGGGCCGTGGCGGCGTATCCGTCGGCGGTTCGTCGTCTCCCAAGCAGCCCGCCATGGCTGTAAAGAGGAGCAACAGGGAGACGGCGATGATGCGCATGGGTGACCTTCTCATTCCAGCCAACAAGAAGTTTCTGGTGGTCTCATGCGTCCCAGTGGACACTTCGCCGCCAATCAATGCCGACCGTGCGGCCCCCGAGTTTGGGAATCAAGGGACTGCGACGCTTGTGTTCACTGCCGCGCACCATGCCCTCGATCCGCTGCACGTCGTCCTCGCTCACGCCGGTACGCGACGCAATTTCGTCGGGGTTCGTGTTGAACTCCATGCATTTCAGCACCGCGTCCAGGTCCCGGTACGATAAGCCGAGATCCTCTTCGTCCGTCTGGCCGGGGTGTAAGCCAGCACTCGGCGGTTTCTCGACGACGGCATCGGGCAAGCCCAACACCCGCGCCACCTCAAAGACCTCCGTCTTGTACAGGTCGCCAATGGGCTGCAAATCAACGCCGCCGTCCCCGTGCTTGGTGAAGTAGCCGACCAGCAACTCCGACTTGTTACCGGTGCCGCACACCAAGCGTCCACGGCCCTGCGCCTCCGCGTACAGGAACAACATGCGGGCCCGGGCCTTGCAATTCCCGTGCACGTACGGATCCGGCGTGAAACCCAACGCCGCTTCCAAGCCCTCCACGATGGGCGTGATGTCTCGCTCAATGTGCTCGATGCCCAAGTGCTGGCACACCAACAGCCCGTCCGCGGCATCTTGCGGGTTGGACTCCTTGTGCGGCATACGCACGCCCAGCACCTTGTCGGCGCCAAGTGCCCGCACCGCTAGTGCCGCGGAGACGGCCGAATCCAAGCCACCACTCATGCCCACGACGACGCCGTCGGTGCCCGCGCGCCCAACGTGGTCCTGGATGAAGCGCGTCATGACGGCAATGGCCTCGGAGGGGTCCACGTTGTGGCCACCCCCGGCTCTCTCTTATCCATATCCCGGGCCCCAAACGCCTAAATCTAGCCCCGTGTCGCCGCAGCCTGCACTGGAAGCGGACCCTCCCGGTCCACGCCATTGACCTGACCCGCATCGCGTGGTCGGCATACCCAGCGCAGGAAGTGAACCCATGGCAACGTTCAAACTGGTCGTCAACGACCCTCAAGAAGGCAAGTCCTACAACTTCGAAGTATCTGGTCACCACGCCCAGACCTTCATCGGCAAGAAGATTGGCGATGAAATCGACGGTATCAACGCGAACCTCCCCGGTTACAAGTTGGCCATCACTGGCGGCACTGACTTCGCTGGTTTCCCCATGCGCAAGGACGTCAGCGGCACCGAACGCCGCCGCCTGCTCCTCACCTTCGGCACTGGCTTCAAGCCCACCGACTACAGTGGCAAGCGCAAGGGCAAGTCCGTGCGCGGCAACACCGTGAGCGACGCCATCGTGCAGGTCAATCTCAAGGTCACCAAGTCCGGCAGCAAGTCCGTTGGTGAGCACTTCGCTGCTCTGGCCGAGCAGGAATAAGCGCCTCGCGCCTCCTTCTTCCCTTTCCCCTTCCTTTGGTCTGGCCTTCGGTCAGCAAAAACACCCGACGACGCGCGCCGGGTCCACACCCACTTCTTCTGCTACGGCCGTAGCCATTTCGGGGCACGGCTTGGCCTTGATGACCGGGTCGGGTTCAGGTAGGTGGGCAATGTAATCATCCAGGGCCCGGAACTCGTCGGCGGTGAGGTCGCTCTTGGCGATGGCCTTGTGCAGTCGCGTGGAGGCATCACCCGCCGCCGCTTCCTCGAATGCCACAGCGAGGTCCGGGTGGGTTGCAAATGCCTTGAGCGTGGTCTTAGGCCCCATTCCCTTGACGCCTGGGTGCCAATCGGTGCCGCAAACGATGGCCAGTTGACGCAACTGGTCCACAGTGATGCCGTGGGCGTCCAAGTCTGTGATTTGGTGGAGCCACGGCGCGGGACTGCCCGCCTTGCGTAGCACCGTCGGGGCGCCGGCGACGAGGGCGTCGAAGTCCTCCGTGGCCACGGCGTCAGCGATGCCCGCGTGGCACATGGCCGCCGCGTAGCGCTCGCCGTCATGCGGGGCGCGTACTACCGCGACGCCGGCGGTTTCCAGGACGCGACTGCAATCGCTGATCATCTCAGCGTCCAAGTACGTGGTCTGGCGCGCCAGGCGTGCATACGTCGCGTGGTCGCCTGCGGCAAGAGCCGCTTCGGCTGCGACCATGGCCTCCTGCCGCTTGGCGATGCGGGCATCGACCGTTGCTTGCTTGCGTGGGTGAATGTCCCCGTCCCAGATGACAATGGGTTCAGCGCCTTGGGAGCGCAGGCCGCGCACGAGTCCCGTGAAGCCCAGGATGTGGCTGATGACACGGTCGGTTTCCTTGCTGCGAAGGACGTCCCCGTCGCGAGCGCGGATGCTTGTGAGGTAACGGAACGCGGTGTTGTGACCGTCAATAGCGATCGTCTTGCCTTGGTACCAATCCGAGGGTACAGGGTGTTGGGGGAACAGGTCGCGTAGGTTGACGCCCACGAGCCAAGGAGCGCCTGCGGCGTCAAAGGGCCATCGTCTATGAGGCGGGCCAGGCGTGCCCGGCCATGGACTTGAAAGGGAAGCGGGCCGTCGTGACCGGTGCCACCGCAGGCATTGGCAAAGCAACCGCTTTAGCACTACACGAAGCGGGTTGTGACGTGCTTGCCGTGGGTCGCCGCCAGGACCGCCTCGACGCCTTGCCGTGCCGCTCGTTGCGCTTGGATATCACGGATCGAGCCGCCGTGGAGGCGACCGACTGGGGCCGGGTTGACATCCTCGTCAACAACGCGGGTCTTGCTCTGGGCACCGAACCCGTACAAGCAGGCGACCCCGCGGATTGGGACACAGTCCTTGCTACCAACGTGAACGGCCTCCTCTACGTTACGCGCGCCATCCTTCCAGACATGATGGAAGCCGGGCGAGGCGACATCGTCAACTTGGGCAGCGTAGCGGGCCGGTGGGTGTACCCAGGTGGGGCCGTGTACTGCGCCAGCAAGCACGCAGTACGAGCCATCAGCGAAGGCATCCGCTTCGATGTGCAAGCCTCTGGCATCCGCGTCATCAACATCGAACCTGGCCTCGTGGAGACCGAATTCAGCAAGGTTCGCTTCAAGGGTGATGAAGACCGCGCTGCAGCCGTCTACGAGGGCGCGGACGTGTTGCGCCCGGAAGATGTGGCAGAAACGATCCTTTGGACCGTGGCCCGCCCTGTCCACGTCAATGTACAGGAACTGGTCCTCTACCCCACCTGTCAAGCAAGTGTGCGGGACGTGGTCCGCCACAACACATAAGCCCGACGAGGCCAAGCGGCAGGCATGCGCGCCCTGTTCGCCTTCTTTGCCCTCACAGCCGCCTTCATGGCCGGCTGCGTCGACAGTGAACCCACCGAAGACATCCCCGAACGCATCCTGACGACGGCGGAGATTCCCGCCGAAATCACGGGCTTCGGCTTGAGCACCACCCTCGACGTCCCCGGCGGCGGACAAGGCCTGTGGATCCACGACGGGTACCTGTACCGCACCAACGGCGCGGACCTCCACGTCATTGACGTGGCCGACCCCATGAACCCCGTCATCGTCGGCGCCCTGGAAGGCATCGGTGCCCGTGACGTGGACATCGTCGTCTGGGACAGGACCTACGCGGTCCTGGCCGGCAGCAGCCAAGGCGTCCATGTGGTGGACGTCACGGACCCCGCCGACCCGACGCTCGTTACCACCATGGTACTCCCATCCGCCGGCGTGCACAACCTCGCCGCCGTCCCCGGCACCCCCTACGTCTACTCCTCGGGTGCAAGCCTCCAGAACAAGCGCATCGACATCCTGGACCTCACCGACCCAACCACACCCCTTGTCCACACATTCCCCATTCCGGCCACCATGAATGGCATCCCTGTCGAGTCCGACGGCTGCCATGATATCACGGTGCGCGCCGACCTAGCCCGCGCCTACTGTGCGGGTGGCGGCGGCATGTACACGGGTGCGGGTGGCGAGACCTTCATCTGGGACATCACCGACCCCCTGCAACCCGTCTGGCTCAGCATGCTGGATGACCCCCGCATCAAGTACCACCACCAAGCGTTCGTCAACGACGAGGGCACAATCCTCATCGTCAACGACGAATTCATCGCCCCCAACTGCCACCGCGCGGAGACGCCCCTCCCTGGTGCCCTTGACCCCCAAGTGCCCTTCGCGGCTGCATGGGTCTACGACGTGAGTGACGAATCCAATCCCGTCATGCGCTCCTTCGTGCAGAACCCCGCTGGCACCTTCGACGATGAAGGTGGCCTCGACCCCACCATCAACTGTGGCAGCCACTTCGGCGACCAAATCCCGGGCCATCAGAAATTCGTCATGGGCTGGTACCAAGGCGGCACCATGCTGGTCAGTTACGATGACCCGGACAACCCCGAGATTATCGACATCCTGGACCCCTCCGCCAGCACGTGGGACGCCCGCGTCGCCCAAGGCCACGTATTCCACAGCGGCTCCGCCCTGCAGGTCACTGACTTTCTCGGGCCCCAGGACTGAAACATTCTCGCCAACGCCCCGTCAATCACGCTAGGTTAGCCAGCGGCATTCAAGCCCACGTACCGGACATCTCATGTTGTGTCCTTCATGTACGCCGACGTGGGCGCTCGGCACTACAAACGCTTGCACCTCTGGGTTAGTGGCCGCGTTCAAGGAGTCTGGTACCGGGCTTCTTGCCGCCGCGAGGCCGAATCCCTTGGGTTGACCGGCTGGGTCCGCAACCTGGAAGACGGCCGAGTCGAGATTCTCGTCGAAGGCCCCGGCGACTCCGTTGACCGCCTCGTCACGTGGTGCAAATACGGCCCCCCCAACGCCAACGTGGAGAAGATTGACGCCCGGGAAGAGGTCATCGACAGCGCCCTCGTGGGATTCCGCGTCATCCGCGAGTAGCCTATTAGTCCCCCGCCCGGCGTGCCCGGGTAATGGCAGTCCACGAGACCATCTTGCCGTACGCGGCCCAATACCCCTGGCTCAACACCACGCTGCGCGTCGTGTTGGTCCTCGTCCTCGGATGGCTGGCCATCCGGTTTCTACGTCCCATTATCCTCCGGACCTTGGACCACGGCAAGGACGCCACGCTGACTGGCTTCCTCCGGCGCGTCATCAGTATGGTCTCCTGGGTCATCGTGGCCGTCGTTGCCCTCGGCGTGGCAGGCGTGGATGCCGCTGCCCTTGCGGGTGGCATCGCGGTTGGTGGCTTCATCATCGGCTTCGCGGTCAAAGACACCCTAGGCAACCTCGCTGCGGGCGTGACGCTTCTCATCTACCGGCCCTTCGACAAGGGCGACACGGTGAGCATCGCCGGCACGGACGGCGACGTCATGGACCTCGGCATGGCCATGACCTGGATCAAAACCGCCGACGCGCGCATCGCCGCCATCCCCAACGGCAGCGTACTCGGCGGCACCATCATCAACCACACCCGGGAACCCAAGCGCCGAGCCGACGTTACTGTGGGCATCTCCTACGACGACGACATTGACACCACCATTCGGGCCATCCTGGACGACGTGGCCAAGGACCCCCGCGTTCTGGACGACCCGGCCCCCGGCGTCCGCATTACGGCACTGGGCGACTCAAGTGTGAACCTGCAAGTCCGCCCGTGGGTGAATACAGATGATTACTGGCAGACGCGCGCCGACCTCAATGCCACCGTCAAGCGGGCGGTGGAAGGCGCTGGATGCAGCATTCCCTACCCGCAACGGGATGTACACGTCCACAACGCCTAAACCTCCGGCCTCCAAGGAGGCGCTATGCGCCTCCTGACCGCGACCGCACTCATCCTGACTGCCCTAGCCGGCTGCACCACGGAACCCGTTGAGGAACACGCCGAGCCCCTGCTCGTCGACGCCCTCGCCGCTTGGCAAGAAGGCCTCCCCAGCGCCAACATCGGCCTGACCACGGAGTGGCGCCAGGGTGGCGCCGCCGAAATCGACGCCTGGGGGCACTACGTGGCCGTGGACCGCGGCAGTACCGTACACATCCTTGACGTGGCTGACCCAGACGACATCCAGGAAGTCTCCTCCATCAACGATGCACCTGGCGTCCTCGACGTCAAATGGAGCGACGACGGCCAGTTCATCTTCATCGGCGAAGATGCCGAGGGCAGCGTGGCGCCCGTGGCCGGAAACGGCCCCTTCACGGGCGGATTCTACACGTACGATGTTAGCGACGTCACCGCGCCCAAGTTCGTTGGGTACCACGAAGTGGGCCCCCGCCGTGGCCCCCACATGGTCGCCTACCACCAAATGGCCGACGGCACCGAATTGGTCCTTGGAGCCAACGCGGACATCAGCATCAACGTCTTCGACCGGGAAGCAGGCACCATGACGGAAGCGAGTCGCTACAGCCCAATGCTCACCGACTGGAACCGCGACCCCGAAGTCTTCGACGTCCTCTACCAAGGCTGGGCCCATGACATGGTCGCCTACACAGACCCCGAACTGGGCAGCGTCGTGGTGGTCGCCAACTGGGACGCCGGCCTCCGCATCGTGGACATCAACGACCCCGCCAACCCCGTGGAACTCGGCGCCTGGATGGACTTCCCCGAAGGCCACGAAGG
>JBFJXU010000008.1:0-21624 GCA_041622975.1 Thermoplasmatota archaeon | reverse complement strand
GCCTGGGAAGACCCCGCACTCACTGACTTCCGCTTCGTAGTGGCCGAATCCGTGATCACGAGGTCGCCCGGTGGCTGGACGCGTGACGGTGACAGCGGCCCCAATCGGCTCATTTTCACAGTGGACGCCGGCGGACAGCCATTGCCCGCCAACCACACGCGCTCAAGTCCTCAAAATCCACCTGTGGCCATTCGAGTAACCGTGGAAGCCAAGGATGGTAGCGGGCCCGAAATCGACACGGAACACAAGATCATCGTGCAGGCCTGGGAAGATGCGGGCGTTGCCCAACAAAAGGCCAACTGGCAAAGCCAGCCTGACCCCACCGTCGTGCTGAAGGTCGAGGACAACGAACCACCCCGTATCGAGAAGGCCGCGTCTCGTGACCGCGACGGCGATGGCCGCGTCGATGGCTACGTTCTCCATTTCAGTGAGTTCATTCGCTGGAGCACTGCAGCGGACAAGGCTTCGGACTTCAAGGTGGCCGGATCGAGTGCCAGTAGTATCCAGCCCTGGAACCGGGCAACCGACGCGCCCCGCGCCGCCCCCGTCGACGACAAGGTGGACACCGCGCTACTCCAGTTCGATGAAGGTGACCACCCCGACACGGGAGCCTTGCCCCAATTGACCTACACTCGTACGACTGACATCAAAGATTTCGCCGGCCTCGCCCTCGCCGACATAGGCCCCAATGACATCGTGGAAATCGACGAAGTGGCGCCGTTCCTACTGTCTGCCATTACCAGGGGAGATGGCGGCGGTGCTGTCGATGCGGTAACGCTACGGTTCTCCGAGAACGTGAACACGGGTAGCCTTGCCATGTCCCATCTCGAGGTGACCGGTTGCACGTGCGCCAATGTTGCAATCTCTGATCCTTCAGCAAGCGACGACACCGTGGTGCTCGGCTTTGACGCGGAAGGGAACACGGACGCCGATTTGGCCATCAGGTACACTGGCACGGTCATTCGTGATTTGGCCCCAATTGCCAACCGTATGGCCAACATGACGAGTGCCCTAGCATCCACGGATGGCGCGCCGCCGGTCATCATTGAGGCGGCAACCCGCGACAAGGACGGTGACGGCACCATCGAATCCTACGCCATTCGCTTCAGCGAGCCCATCCAAGATGGGGCGCTGAACGCGACCGATTGGCGCGTCCGAGATGCGACGGTCACGAGCATCACGACCGGAGTAGCCAATGATGCCCGGATTACGATTGAGTTCCCGCCGTCGGCTGCCTTGGACACCCACGACATTCCGACCCTGTCCTACATCAAGCCGACCACGCAACCCATCACGGATGTAGCTGGCAACGAACTGGCAAGTGGTGCCGTCGGTGCTGCCCGCCAAGATGGAGCACCACCGCGCCTCCTGCTCGATTCGGTGGCCATTGATTCCACGACTGTTGTCGGGCGTTTTTCGGAACCCGTGAGTGCGCTTTCAACCAGTGCTTTCCAATATCACAACAACGAGCCGGGGGGCGCCACCGCGATTCTGAGCCTAGCCGGACCAGCCCAGAACGGCGACCTTACGTTCACCCTGGATGCCGGCTTGACTGCTGGTGATATCGGCAACGACGCCATCGGTGTCAAGGCAGGCGCCGTGGTTGACAACAGCGGCCTCGAAGCCGAGCCCACACCCAAGTTGTTGCTGTCTGATCGGCCCTACCTTGCGTCGGCGTCGGGCAATGTAGGAAGCCGCACCCTGGAAATTCGCTTCACGGAACCCGTGCGAAGTGTGAGCAATCAATCCCTGTCTGCGCAAGATTTGACGCTGACATCTGGTGCCGGCGGTCCGCTCACAATTCTCACCATCGAAGCGGCCGGCGACGGCTCGCGCCATGTCATCACGCTGGCGCAGCCACTGACCGCCCAGCACGTTGATCGCTCCGGGACACCCGCTACCATTGCCCCTGTTAGCGGCCGCATTATTCGTATGGATGATGCCTCTGTTTCTGCCGCCACCCAGGCGCGCGCAATCCAGGACACCTCACCGCCGACGCTGGTGTCGGCGGTAACCGTGGACAAGGACCGGGACGGCAACGTTGACCGAATCCGGTTGACCTTCTCAGAGTCAATCAAGACTCAGAGTGGCACGCCGCCGCTTGCGGACTGGCTCATCAAAATCGGCGCTCAGAGTTCGTCGGGCATCAAGCCGGATGCCATCGAGAACATCACCGCCAATGGCTTCACGCTCGTGGTCGGCGACGATCGCAACCCGGGCGATGCCCGGCCCCGCATCAGTTACTCGGGCACGAGCATCCGCGACTTGGCTAACCCGGGCAACCAGATGGCGCCCTTTGCCGACGCGATTGCCGCTGACGGTGTCACGCCCATTACGGCTTTGTTCATCAGTCCGCCACAGGGCAACACGGCTGGCTGGTACAGCGACCCGCCCCGGCTCAGTTTCACGGTCACCGAAAACAACGCGGTGACCTTCTACCGGCTTGAAACCAACGCTACACAGGAGGCGCAGCAACGCTTCCAAGGCACGAGCGTGGAGGTTCTCCTGCAGGGGACAGTCACGATTCGTTACTGGTCGGTGGACCAATCTGGCGCAGGCAATGCCGAGGTCCCCCGCACCCAGCAGGTGAAGGTCGATATCGTCAAGCCGCAGCAGCTTGGTACTGCGCCGCAGGTCCGTGCTGCCGAAGACGGACTCCACATCACGTGGGATGCCGTTAGCGACAACCCTGGTGGAAGTGGCCTCAAACACTACCAAGTCCAATTGGCCGATGGCACCGTCCTTGGTGTCACTAGTGGCCCGTCAGAACGGAAATTCGTTCATCTGCCGCAGATCAGTGGCACGTACCAGTACACCGTGCACGCTGTTGATGTGGCGGGCAACGTGGCGCCCGCAAGTCCTCGGTCTCCAGCTGTTCGTTGGGTCGCCGATGAAGGCGGCGTTGTTGAGGATGGTACTGGAGGCGAGGGCGAGGCGCCTACGAATGGGGATGGTTCCTCTGGCACCACTTCGATTGCCCTGCGCGACATCTTGGATGCAAACGTCGCATTGACGGATACCCTCCGGGTCAGTCCCTTGGGTCGCGGCAACTTCCTGGAATGGGGTCGGCCCACGGAGATTAACCTGCCCCGCAGCCCCATGGGTATTCAGGTATGGCGCAACGACGGCGACCAGTTCCTTTGCATCAAGACCATCAGCGCTGGTACCAACGACTACGACGAGCGCCAATTCTTGGACGAAAGCGACGGTGCATCTCGCAACAGCAGGTACCTCCTGACCGTGTTCTACGGGCTTTCGTCTGCCGAAGGCTTCAGCGTCGATACGGGCCAAGGTACCACAGATTGTTCAGGCAATACTGCCCACAGTCCAGCCAACGTGCCAGGGTTCGCCGAACTCATTACGAGTAGCGAGAACGGCGTCCCCGTCGGCGAAGGGCCTGAAACGGAGGAACGGTTGCCATGGTGGTTCTTCCTGCTGTTGGCACTGGTCATCATCAGCATCATCGGCGTAGCCGCCTGGATGATCCTGCGGTGGTATCGATACGGCCGCTTGGAAGAGATTGACAGCGAGTCGGAGTACGAAGACTACCAGTGGGATGTGGAGCCTGATGAAGGCGAAACGATCGACGAGGGCGACGGCGTTGAAGGCGACGAAGCCTTCGACCCATCCGACGTGGATGATGCCAATGCCCAGTGCCCTGCGTGTGGAACTGGCTTCGTCTTGGATGGTCCTCGCCCGATCAAGGCCACCTGCCCGAGCTGCGGCCGGGCCGGAATCCTGCACTAAACAATGGTCTCAAAACCCCCGTAATCCACCCCTTCTCTCGAAGAGGAGCCAACAACGGTTATGTATAGGATAGAGGTGGTTCAGGATGCACCGGCGGCGTGAGCCTTCGGTGGATTGTGTGGAGTATCGTTGAATGATGGCTTGGTCCCCCCGGCAAACGCGCGCAGTAATGGTATGCTTCGTCATGAGTACGCTAGCAGTACTGCCCGCGACCACCGGCCTGGGCGACCCTGAACCATGGCCCCCTGCCGCTTACTCCGCGGGGAAAATCGACGACCTATCGCTGGCTGAGTTGGCCTACATTGTCGGCGGCGTCGAGCCCGGTAGCAGTGAGGCTGCGGCCCTTGACAAGCAGTTAGCGACCCTGGACGAACGGCCCCCAGAATACCGCTTGGTCCTCGATGAAGGCCTGCGTAGTCTCGTGTGGGCTCGATGGGCTGACTCCCGCGGTGACTCTGCAGCCGCCGCTGCACACCTCGAGTCGGGTGCCGCCAAGATCCAAGCAATCCTCGACCAGCCGCAAACCCTGTCCAACGCCTTGGGCGACCCCGTGGCTCCTCTTGTAGGCGCACCCCTTGCCCTCGGATTACCCCCGGCCATTGAGCAAGCCCTCGGCGACATCGCCCTCGCCGCCGTGGAAGCCCCCGTGGCTGGCCCCGAGGTCTGGACATCCACACTCGCCCACCACGAGGGTACCCTGCGAGCCTGGAGCCTGCAAACCAGTGCCTGGCGCGCCTCCCAACCCACGTTACCTGTGGCACTTGGTCAATTTGACCTCGGCGACACGCCGTACGTACAACCGCTGAGTCCCGACCTTGACACGGCGCTCCGCCGCCTGGCCGCCGTCCTCGACGTCCCCGTCCCGGACGCCGTCGGCCCCGTGCCCCATGAGCGCGACATTGTGCGGGTCTTGGATGCATCCCGCACGTACATCACCGCCGCTCGCTCCCTAGAGTCCGCCTGGCAAGGTCCAGTTGCGCAAGACCCGATGCTCCTGCGACAGTGGGCCAAGGACCTGGAGGCTGGGGTCATCCACGCTCCTGGCACGCCTGGTGCCAAGGATCTCTTTGCCAGCGCCTCTGCACTACAAGCCCTCCACGATGCAACGGATGCCCAACGCGCCCTAGCCACGAGTGTCGAGACGCTCACGCTCAGCATGTCGGCGTCCACGGTTCCCGGTGAGGCACGCTGCAGCGATGCCCCCATCATCGCAGTACCCCTGCTCGTGCTCGACCGCTGTGGCTTGGACAACACCTGGAATAAGGACGTTCTCCTCTCCCTGGACCTCGGCGGTGATGACGTCTACAGCCAGCGCATCGGCGTGCCCTTCAACGTCACACGGGTGCCCAGTCCCAACGAGGAACTGGCCAACGACGTGACCTTCCCGACGCCCATCGAAATCCCGATTGCCATCGCCATCGACCTTGACGGCAACGACACGTACGACAGCGGGGTCGCCTGCAGTCAGGCCGCCGTTTGCGCCGGCGGCGAGGGCACGTACATGGTGCCGGGCGTCAGCATGCTCATCGACTGGGCCCACAATGACACCACCAACACCAACACATTCAACGCTGGCCGCTCAAGCCAGGCCGCAGTTTGGGAGCCTACGGTGGAGGAGGACCCCGACAGTCGCTTCCACCTGCTGGCCACGGCAGTCCTGGTCGAGCGTGTCGGTGCCCGGTCCCAACTTGATTCAACCTACACGGCTGGGGCGTTCTCCCAAGCAGCCACGGTTGTCGTAGGGCACGCGTACCTCTTGCGCATCGTCGAAGAGGACAGCGTTGCATCTGGCCAGTTTGTTGCCGGAGATAACAGCCAAGCGCACATGCGGTCATACGCAAGCAGCCCCCAGCCAGGACGGGCTGTCTTTGTGAATGCTGCTGGACCCCGCGCGGTCAGTCATGACCACTACGTCGCGGGCACCCAGTCTCAAGCATACCACGCTCCTTTCTCGGATTACGCGGCTGCGGTGTTCCTTGACCTGATTGCCGCCGACGGCTTCAGCGATGACGTGTACGAGGCGGGCGAGCGTTCCCGCGGCTGGGGTCCCATCCGGCCAACTGGGACGTCGATCATGGAGATGGCTACGCAGGGCACCCAGACGCTCTTCGCCGACCTCCAAGTGGCCCAGGCCGATGCTGAAACGGGGCCCACGTTCCAACTCCGCCACCCCGTAACGGGCACCAGCAACGATGTTTACGATGCCCCCGACGAGAGCAACGGCTACGGCGGCGGCTTCTTCATCGACGCCGGCGGCCAAGACGCATATGCCGGTGGTCCCGCTAACGACGACTCGGTGTGGGCGCAGGGTGGCGCATTCACGCCCCCTGACTCTTCGCTCGTCGGCCCACAGGGCGCCAATGGGTTTGACCTAGGCATGGACGACCGCGACGACGATGGCGTCCTGAGTGCCGTTGAGACCCTCCTGGGAAGTTACGTTGGCCTATGGCCCAGCGACCCCAACGACGGCGCGGCCACGTCCACGCCAATCCCGCCCTCCGTTTTCCTCTCCACTGATGGCGCGCCCTTCATGCTCGATCGGCCATACGGCCTCGTCGTTTCCGCCGCAGGCCAATCCGTGTACGGCGGTGACTACTCCGCCACCCTCGCCATCGACGCCGGCGGCGACGACACATACCTCGGAAACGTGGCTGCCGCAGTCGGCTCGGCCCGCGAGGCCCACGCCCGTGGCCTTGCAACTGGAGCCGACATCTTCGAGCGCCTCCGCGAATACCCCATCCAGCAAACCTTGTTCCGTGGCATTCGGGACAACGCCTTCAACACTGCCGATGGCGAGGTTGACTTCGACGAACGAGTAGGTTCGGACATTACTCACACGACGCTGTCCCTCATTGCCGACTTGGCCGGAGATGACCAATATGTCTCCACGGCCGAACGTACATTTGGTTACGGTGAGCTGGGCGGCTTGGCAGTCCTCATCGATGGCAGCGGCAACGACCACTACGAGGCCCCGGGCCAGGCCGCTGGTTACGGAAACCTCACCGGAACCGGCATTCTTGCGGACCTGGGGCAACCCGGCTACCAACCGCTCCTTGCCGTGGAAACCCCGCGGGGCAGCGACATCAATGCCTTCCGAATTCCCGGGCCCGGCAAGGGCTCAGGCCGCGACGCGGGCGTCGGTATTCTCATTGCAAGTGGAGCCCACAACCAAGCCCCCGACGGCGGGTCACTTGACCTAGGCGCCACGCTCACCAGCGCCGGTGTTTCTGGCTTCTCGTTCCTTTCCTTCAACACGGGCCCTGTGCTCGTGCAAAATGGGCCCACCTGTGTCCAGGTTTGTGCCAACGTTCCAAGCGGCGCTGCCATCAACCTCGGGGACAACAAGCCGCCTACCATCCGGGGCACCGTGAGCCCGCCTGGCTTCGTGGAAGCAGGTCATGCCTACGAGTTCACGGTTCTTGCACAAGACCCGGAAGATGACCCCATGACGGCTTGCTGGTCTTTTGCATCGGGCGTCCAATGTGCCCTCGTCGAGGATGGCTTTGCCACCATTCACAAGGTCTGGAGCGAGGTGCCAACCGATGGCCGCCAGGGCAAGACCACCTTCACAGACAGCAAAGTCGGCGTGACTGTCCGCGACACTGGCGGTAAGACCGCCGTCGGGCAAAAGACCGACTTCACCGTATCCAACATTCCCCCACAAATCACCGGCGCGGTGCGTGGCCAACGCGAGGTATCCCTTGAATCCGGGACTGCCCACGTCGCCCTCCAATTGCCCGTCCTTGCTACGCCCAACGTAGCCAATATGAACACCACCGTCGCCTGGGGCGATGGTTCCGTCACGCGCCACCACGACAAGGCCGTGGACTGGGCGGCTAGAATCAATGGCGCCACGCCCACGCTTCCCGATGCCGTTACCATCGATGGCCGTGCTGCTCGTGTCTGCGACTCCGCCTTGTTCCCGCTGGCGGCAGCCTTTGACGGAAACCCCGACACGCGGGCCGCCTTCGACTGGTTCGCGGCGTGCCCCCCGATTCAAGTGACGTCGCGCCTGGCCGATGCACGCATCATCACGCAAGTCCGGATTAACACCAGCCTGCCGGGTCTGTCAGACGAAGCGAGCTTCGACGTTACCGGAACCCGGCCAGATGGGTCCCGCGTGTCCCTGGGGGACTTCACGACGGCCAGTCGCGACCCCTCCAAGCCGACGCGGTTCACTTGGACTGGCCTCGAGGAGTTCACGGCGGTCGCCGTCACCCAGGTGCTGCCCAGTGGTCTCCCCGAGACCCGCAATACCGTGGAGTTCATTGACTTCGAGGTCCGTGGCCCAGGTGCCACCCACACGTACTTCGCCCCCGACACGTACCAAGTTGAGGTCGTCGTGGAGAACCGCTATGGTGGCGTCAACGGCACTACAGTGCCCATCACCATTGACGGCACGGTACCCGAATGGATTCCTGCTGACCTAGAATACTTCGCGGACCGCGGACCGGTGCGTCGCGCCACCGCAACGGGCGGCCTGTCCTATGAGGTTCGCCTCCGCTCAATTATCACTGACCCTGACGATCAAATCTGCATCCACTGGGGTCGCGAAGACCAAACGGGGGATTGCCGATCCATGCCGAGCCAAGGCAACACAATTGGTTTTGCCCGCGCCTGGGAGATCGGTGAAAACCGCGACGTCGCCGTGTGGGCTAGTTACCGGGACGGCGGCGAACGCGTCGACTGGGACCTGCTTGTAGTGGAGGTCCGGCCTGGTCTCGACCTATCTACGCCCCTTGGCCCCATTGCTTTCCTGGACCTAGAAACTACGGCAACGCGGACCTATTACTCCGGCATCGAAGGTGGCACTTCGCACCCCTTGATCGTTGACCGCTCTGGTGATGACCGCTACGCGGGTCGCATCGCATACCCCCGCCCCGTCGGTGGTGCTGATCAACCGTCCTTGGTCCTTGACCTAGACGGCAACGACGACTATCTGTCCCGGCTTGACGCGACCCAAGCCCACGCAAACCGCGGCGTAGTACTCTTGCTTGATGCCGCTGGCGATGACCTCTACATCGCGCCCACTCGTTCACAAGCGTACGCGACCAACGGAGGCACAGCGATTTTGCGCGACGAGGCGGGCAACGACGCCTTCAATCCGGTCCCAGCGAACCACCCTGCTGTAGCGGCAGGGATGCCTGACCTAATGTTCCCCTGGACCGAACGCCCAAGCGCGTTGTTCAGTGGCCTGGTTGGCTCCGGTGACCTTGTCCAAGGCGCCAGCGAAGGTGGTCGTGCCGTCCTTGACTTGACGGGCGGTCACAATCTACTGGTTGCATCTACACTTTCCCAGGGTTATGCGTCCTGCGCTGGTTGCGGTGAAGATCAAGGTTCACTACTCCGCATCGCAGACGGCGCCTTAGCTGCTGGTGGCTTTGCCATGGTGCAATCTCGCAGCGTTGGCGCGGCTTCGCTGCTTGATGCGTCGCAGGGCTTCGTGCACTTGGCCGCCAGCCGCGATTCACAAGGATCCGGCGTCGGAGCGGCCATCGTACACGGAGCGGCCGCCATGCAGGCACACGAATCCTCGCAAGAGACCGTGGTCGGCACGCAGCCCGCCGCAGGCGGCTGTGATTGCGAGCCAGGCGTCAAGGTGGGCGCGCCCACAACGGGACTTGTCGGTCCGACGGTTCAGATTACGAGCGCCCCGGATGACGTTGACCAGCGTGGCGCCTTCGCCATTGAAGTGGACACCACGACGGTCGGCACGATGGTTCAGACGCAAGCCACACGAATCGAATCAGATGGCACCTGTACCAATGACCCCGTCGGGGCGCCTCGGCGCATCGCCCTTCTCGCGCAGCAGGGTCTCGTGACTGTTCCCCTACATACCGATTTGATTTTCTCCGGCTGTAACCTAATTACGGTCGCCGGACAAGAAGACGGTGTATGGGGTATGGATGCGGCCCTCGTCAAGGTACTCGCAGCCCCCCGCGTTACCTCCCTCACGCCAGAGGTGCAGGCTTCCGAGGGCTCCGTCTCTCTGACCGCCCAGGTCCTCGAGCCTCTCGCAACGACCTTGGCGCCCGAAGTTGCCTTCACGGTGGTTGGCCCGGGCGGCACCCGTACGCCTACGGTAACCACCAGCGTCATCGAATCTGGTCGTCAATACAGCCTAACCTGGACCCCGCCGGCCGTGGAGGGAATCTACAGCGTTCAGGCGGCGATTAACTGGCCGAACGCTCCTGGCGTTCTGGACACCGTGGCCAAGGTCCACGTGGACCTGGGGCCACCCGAAGCGACACTCGACCCAACATCTGTTTCGGAGGTCAGCCGCGCTGCTGACGGCCTGCGTCTGCGCGGCTTTGTCAAGGACAACAGCGGCGTCGGTGCCGTTGAAGTTGCCGTGGATGGACCTGGACAACATCTGAGCATTGTGCCAGCACGCGTCGAACGTCGTGGCGACACCGCTAGCGTGTGGACAGCTACCATCACGGCTGCGGATCTATCGCATGGGTTGCATGCCATCAGCGTTCGTGGTCAGGACCTTGGTGGGACCTGGAGTCCCTTTAGCGAGGCCACTACCACGTTCGTGGACGGCGCGGCGCCCATCTTGAAGAGCCTACAGGCCCCCGGTGGCACAGCTGCCACCAATCGACCGTTCCCAATTCATCTGACGCCCGTCTTCGAGGACCACGCCGGTCGATGCATCTGCCCCGGCAGCGGGCTCGACGCCACGAGCGTCGCGGCCTACGTCAAGGAACCTGGACCCCGCCTGCGCTTGTTGCCAGTCGAAGCCAGCCCCGGCGGCCCCGTTATCGTATGGAACGGGGACGGCGATGTGCCGGCACCTGGCCGATATGAATTCATCATACAAGCCAAGGACCAAGCAGGAAATCTCCTCGTCCACAACCCGGGCGCTATCCTAACCGTGGACACCGAAGCGCCACAAGTGGAAGCGTGGACCATCGGTGAACCCGGTCGCGAATATCGCCCTGGCACCCACATCCCCATTCACGTGGAGGCATTCGACGCCCTGAGTGGCCTTCACAGCGTGTCTGCTACTCTTGGCGAGCCACCGGCCGTCGCTTGCACCGTTGCATTTGACGGCACCACCGCGACTGGTTCCATCGTGGTGCCGCCCGCATCCAGCAATCACTGCACTGGCAGCGGCATCGTGGATGGCCGCGCCCCCGTCCGTCTCGTCGTCCGCGATGCAGCGGGCAACGAAGTCATCCTGCAAGACGTGGTGACAATCCGGCAAGAGGCCTCTTCCGCGGTTGACATTAGCCTTGACCAGCGCCGCATTGACTTCCTGCAGGTTCGCGTTGATTCGGACCGCACGCTCGACTTGACCAACTCCTACGCAGCCATCGGGGACCTCCAAGTACCCCTGGCTGGCGCCGCCCCTCGGTACACGGCTCGCCTTGCTGGCCTACAACCCGACACCGACTACGCGGTCCTTGTCAGCGCCACGGACGTGGCTGGCTGGACCATCACTGAGACCATCAATGCCGCCACGGCACCACTCACCGACCTGAAAGGGTCAGTGTCCCCCATGCCTCCAGTAGTCGGGGTGCCGGTTCCCGTATCCGTTGACCTCGACGTGCCGACGGGTGTTCCCGTAGCGGTGTCCTTCGAGGCTGCCAATGAGACCCTCGCGGCTGCTGATTTGATTAGCGGTCGGGCGTTCCGTGATACCTACGTCGACGGAGCCCTCGTGTTTGACGGCGACAAGGTCGACCTGCAATGGGACCCAAGCCGCCTCTTCCCCAACGACGGGCCCGTAGACCTGACGATCGTCATCGACGATGGCAGTACGGTTCTGCGTGAAGTGCTGTCTTTCACCGTCGATTCCAAGGCGCCGGACTTGCAGTTCAATTTGCAAGGCCCCGAACCCGTGCGCGGCTGGTACGCCGGTACGGTCCTCGTAGACCTGCTGGTGGATGACCCATCCGCGCCAGTAGTCACCACCCTAGAACTGGTTGACGAAAGCACGAGCCAACAAGGTGCCTTGCGCCTCGGCGATGGCACTCACCTAGTCCGCGCCTCCGCGACCGACGCAGCCGACCCGCCCAACACAGTGACCATCGAGAAGGTCATCCGCGTGGACCGCGTCGCACCCACTTTGACTGTCGGCGTCGCCGACCCCGTTCGGTCGGATGGTCAATTCGACTTGGCCGTTCACGCCGACGATGCCCTGTCGGGTGTCGACGCGTACCGCGTCCGCATCGGTGACGTATGGGGTCCCTGGACGACCAAGGTGCCCCAGGCAATCCAAGTGGATGGCAATGGCCCGCAATGGATTGACGTTGAAGTTCGCGACGAAGCTGGCAACACGAGGGCAACCGCCGTTGCCGTCCACGTTGACACCACTGCCCCGAAGGTCCTCGGCGCCCGCATCGTGGGAACCGGAATCTTCGGCGAGCCCCTCGCATCCGTTGTAACAAGCGACGCCGGAGGGGTTCAACAAGTGCGCTTCCTCGTCGATGGCCAAGTCAGCGGATGGATCCCAATCAACGGCACTGCACCCATAGCCGTGCCAGAACGCTTCTATGGAGAAAACTTGCAGGTGCAAGCCATGGATCGTGCCGGGAACGTCGGAGCGCCTGCGAAAGTGGCCAGTGGCTTCGAGGCCCGAGCGGCGGCGGCACGCCTTCCCGCCGGCAACCTCCTGGCGGACCCGGCATTCGACCGCGACCAAGTGGAAGCAGGCGAATCTGTGCGGTTCACCGTGCGCGTCGCGGCGTGGAACGGCTCCCTCCCCGACGTTGTGTACGCTGTTGTGGGGTCGCACTGGCTAGTCCTTGCTCCGCAAGCTGAAGTGAATGACCGAACCCTCTACGCACAAGACGTGTTGCTCCCTCCAACCCGCATCGACGACCCCTACACGTTCCAAGTGGTCGCGTACTACGGTGACCATGAAGTTGCCACCCGTGCCCAGGACGGCCCTACCGTGCTTGCATCGGGTTCAGCATTCCAAGCGACGCACAATACCCCCGTGCCGCTCACCCTCCTCCTTGCCGCGCTGGCGGCAGCCCTCGTTGCATCCAGGAGGAAACCATGAATCGGCCCGTCATTCCACTCGTCCTAGCCGCCATCATCCTGCTCTCGGACATTGGCATGGGCTTTGGGCACAACATCGACGCCGAATCCCACGATAGCCCGGTAGCCATCCTTGAAGCGACTGTGGGTGGCGGCGGCACCTCAATCCTGTTTGCCGACCCCATGGAGGCTGCTGTTGCTCAGCACTACGCTGCCAACGGCCTCAACGGTTACTACGGCGGAGCCGGAGAATACTGGCGCGACGACCCGTGGCGCTGGGGCGCACAGACCATCGGAGATGGTCGGCCCGGATGGCATCACGATGCACACCTTGAGGCGTGGCGGTTTGGTACCCAAGCGGGCTACCCGACGGATGCCATGGATGCCGCAATTACGCCCATTGTGGACATGACGCACATGGAGCCACTCCTCGGACGCGATGTTCAGGTGGCCATCAACACCGGTGTGGGTGGCGTTTTCCAGACGCCCATCAATACCTTTGGCGACGACACCTTCGACCTTGCCGCTGCCCTGACGGGGCTGCAGTTCCTCCGTGACGTGGATGTACAAGTTACCGGCACGATCTCGCTCCGGGACCTGTTGCAGGGAACCAATCAAGATCAGTACCAAGGCGTATTCCCCGGCGGGGAGCGCACGGAAGGCGAAACCCTCGAGGATGCCCTCGCGGTCATGGTTCTTCGTCACGCCTACCAATTCCAGACCGATGGTGGTGCCCCGCTTGACGGTGCCCGCGTTGAGGTCAGCATCGAAGGCATGCCCCTGTTGGGCGACCTGCCAGGCCAATGGTCTGAGTGGATTGGCCTTACCCCGGTCCGTGACGGCCACGTACGCGTGGGCAACGATACATTCACTGTCGGTACGCCGAACACTGAAGCAGGGCAGGACAACTTCATCCAGATACGGATGCCCGGTTCCCGCGTTGAGGGCTACACGGGTGACGCCGACCCTGGCGTCAATGAAACCAGTCCCTTCCATGACGATCCCCTAGCCCAATACAATACATCGCTAGACCCGCGCCGCCAAGACCCGTTCAGTGCGGCGTTCTCCCTCGAAGGCCATGCCTTCGCGCCTAGTGGTGGCGGGTCATACAGTGTAGAAGCGGTGCATCCCTGGGAGTACCGTGGCGAAGTTCCTGCATCCTCGCGTGCTGGTTCCCCCTGGAATGGCTTTGCTGGCGACAGTGAAGGCGCCGTAGAGTCAGTCTTCGACCTTTCCGCTTTCGCGGGTTACAAACTTCGCTTCCGCTTCGTGGCTGCCACTGCCACGCCGCTCGTCGACCAGCCCACGATTCCTTTGGGTGGCTGGGCCATCGACAATATCGAGGTGCATGCTCGTGGTGACCCTGCCCCGCAGCCCATTGGTATTCTACCCGGCGACGGCGCCTCCGCCCATCCGGACGACAAAACGCCGTTGGCGGCCGTCATTCACAATTATGGTCGTACTTCTGTCAATGCAACGGTCACCGTGCAGGGCCCACTACAGGGATTTGCCAAGCAGATTACCGTACCCTCCGGTGCCCTGGGCCGGACCTTCGTCCACGCCCCTGATTCACTTCAAACCTACGCGGGAACCGATGGCCCGCAGGCCTTCAACGTGGCCGTCGCCGTTGACGGCCCGGCCGCGACCGAACCCCAGACCTTGGATGCCAACGTTGTCATGGGTCCAGGCGGGGAATTTGAAATCGGCACGGTGGACCTGCAGGGCCTGTTCAACGGCACCCCTCTCCCGGGGCGGCTCCTCGAGCGCGGACAAAATGCGCTAATTACGGCCGAGATAACAAACCTGGCCACCACGCCCACCACGTACTCTCTTGGTACCGGCGCCGCGTTCCGACCCCAAGTGGTCGACGTTGAAGGTAACACGGTCGGCGTCGTTACGCCGCTGGCACCCGACGTGAAGGTCCCCGTGTCCCGCTCCGTGGTCGGCAGCGTCGGCGCAGCAGACGCCACTCGAACCGCTTCCTGGATTTGGTCCGGCTCACCCGTAGCCCAAGAAGTCCGTGTCCGCATGGTGGACGCTGCAGGCAACGAGATTGCCGATGGCGGAGCCGTGCTGGTGGAAGCCGGTCAAGCCGATGCACTACGCATCCAATTTGACAACTCCTGGGCCATCGGCGAGTGCGCTAGGCTGCGCGAATCAGACGGCCGAATCGGCGTCGTCCGGTGCCAGGCAAATGGCAAGGTTACCAGTCCGGCCCTCGCGCTCGATCCCATTACCGTCCGGCGCGGCGACCACCCTGACCAAGCAGACGACCTGCTCCTCGTTGCGCAACACAATGGCCCACTCACGGTGCACGTTGAATCAGTCGCCACGGGCAACATCGCCTCACGCCCCGGCGAATCAGCCTGGCAACGCATCTCAACGACCGAGATTCCCTCCAATGGCTGGTCCCGCACGGAAACATCGCTACCAAGCCCCGTACCCCGTGGCTGGGTACGCCTCGTCATCGAAACACCCAACGGTGGTGCTATCGACGAAGTCCGCCTGGACCTGGAGGAACGCCCCCGTCTTTGGGGTCGCTTCGACGTTGACGTTGCCCGACCCCCCGTGCAGGTGGCTAGCGCCGCCGACACGGGCCTAGCCTGGCTCCATGGCGTAGACACGGACGCCCCCCGCCCCCTTGATGGCCTCACGCCGCCCCAGCCGGTTGTTCTCGACGTGGACTACTCCGTTTCCCTTGAAGACGGCGATGTCCGCGTCTTCGTTCCCTCCTACGAGCGGACCAACCTCATCTTCTTCCCTGGCGACCTGTCAGTTCAACTGCCAGCGGGCCGCTTACTCCAAGATTCCACGCTCACGACCCCATTCTTCACCGTTAATGGCACCGACCCGCGCATTACGGGCCGCCACTGGCTGGACACGGGGACGCATGGCTTTGCCGCCGTTGATGTCGCCCGCGTCCCCCCCGTAACGGAGGATTTGGGCGTTGACGGCCTCACCGGCGTCAACTCCTACGATGGGTACATGCCCGAGTGGGAAACCGTCGCTCGATTCGTCGCTTCCGCGACCGACGCCAACACCCTGCCCTTGGCCGTGCCCCTGGACGACTACGTCAACGAGACCATCCAGGTTCGGTTCCGCTTCCACCAAGACCTCGCCGCCCTCGAGGGCACTAAGGTAGGCGTCGATGCGGGCCGCATCGGTGCTGGTTGGGGTCTGGAAGGCCTACAGGTAAAGGCCACCACAAGCAGCGGGCCGCAAGTCATCCTCGAGGCTGCCGAGGCTTTCGCGGGATGGGACATTTCTGCCGGCGACACGGTTAGTCGCATCCCCACCGACCAACGCCAGCACTGGCCCATCATGGAACCTGAGCCGAGGGTAAACGGCATGGAACGGGTCCAGTGCACATCGGAACCGCCGCTGCGCCACAACAAGCGCGACGTAGGCAGTTTCATCGTGACCGACCCGATTGACCTTCGCTTCGCAGTCCACCCGGTTCTTGACATCGTCCACAGCGGAGGCTTCCGTTGGTGGGGCGAGCCCAGCCAGCCTGGCATCAACGACGACACACGCCCCGTGGTTGACATTGAATACCAAGTCCTCGGGGACGATGGCGAATGGCCGCGACACTGGACGCGCGCCAACCCGCAAGATCCTGCCACGCTGAAGCCGGTCGCGGTCGACCCCGCTACAGGTCGCCTGGCGCTCGTTGACCCGTACACCGGCGACCGCGTCGGTGTGCCATTTAACACGACGGTAGCGCCCCACCTAATCACCAGCACCTCTGGCTTCTCTTGGGACTACACCCTGAGTGAAACGAAGCAATCATTCGACCTGGCGCCCCTGCGTGGCGACCAGATTCGCTTCCGGGTTGGTGCGTGGAGCCAGGAACCTGAAGGCGCCAACTCGCAGACGTGCCTGAACCTGCTGGACTGGACAATCCACTCCCTTGCGGTCCACGAAAAGCAGCATATCATCGATGCTGCAGTAGATCAAATTCGACTCGAGCCCGACGACCTCCCCCTTATCCTCGCTGCAGACCCGACCAGCGACGTGAGTCTCCCCGTGTTCCCGCCCGACCGCGCCCAGGTAGCCGTCGACGTATCCAACGAAGGGCTCCTCCCGATTGACGTGGCCGTCGAATTAGCCGTTGGCACGGACGATTTGACCGCGCGGGCCCCGGACGTGGGCTTCATCGACGAATCAAGCGGCTCGGCCGTTGTGACGCCATCCACCGTAGGCCGCATTGAACTCCAGCCCGGCGAGACGAAGGCCGTCCGTTTCCTCGTGGACGCCACTCGCAGCGCCGCTGGCGAGTACTCCTTCACCGTGGTTACGGACGTGCTTGGCGCTGTCGATGCAAATCCTACCAACGACGCTCTGTCGCAGAACATGCTTCTGGCAGCAATTCGAGCACTCGATGTCAATGCCGCGGCCAGTTCGGTGACGCCGTTTGCAGCTTCCACCAGCACCGATCGGGCCGTGCGCGTGGCTGTTACCAACGAAGGCAACTTGCCAGAGGAGCGGGTGCTGGTCAGCGGTCAAATCATGGAGGTAATCGGCCTCGACGAATACGCCCCCCTCGACCCGCCGGTAGCGCTCGAGACCCGTGAACTGGACCTCCGTGCCCGTGGGGGCCAGCAGATTGCATCTTGGCATTTGCAGGGCGACGCCATTGACCTTGAAGCCGGGGCTCGTTACGCTGCAGTACTCCAGGTGGCGCCTGCCTCCGATTCGATGCGCCTCGGAGCAGTATCTCCAGAGGATGTCCTTTCGCTACGCCCATCGGCCCAATACGCCATCGAATTCCTCGTTGACGAGGTGCTCTATGCAACCGATCTGTCGACGGCAAACACGACTAGCCTGCTTCCCGCCCTGCTACCCGTTGATGGCGGCACGCGGGCGTGGGAAACCACCGCCCGCCGGTCGGGTCAGGACGAACCATCTGCCTGGACACCGGTGCCAGTAACGGGACTCGACATCGAAGGTCCCAGCACCGGCAATGCGTGGTTCCTCCCCGAGCATGAAGGCCTTGAGGACATGGAACAAATCCTCGTATCGCCTGAGATTCCTGCCCACGTCATTGCGGGCACCAGTCGCCCGGTTCTCAGTCTCAAGTATGCCAGTTCTCTAGGCCCCGACCAGGCGGTCTTGGAGACACGGCTGAAGGAAGGGTCAACTTGGGGCCCCTGGACGCCCATTGATGACGTTCGCTCCAACCGCATTGCGGTCATCTTGGCGCCCGACTTCCCCTACGTGAATCGCTCCATGGCCGAGGGTGAAGGCCACGGCATTCCGCCGTTCTACGAGTCCGCAGGCGGCGACAACTGGCTCAGCGCTGGCTGCACGGACCGGCGGCAAATCGGCGCCCGCTGTCTATACACGCCCTTCCCCAACCTAGGCCCCGACCACGTTTGGCTTGACGCATTCAACGCCACGTTGGATCGCCTTGTTCTCGAAGTAGGTGCTGACAACGTGGGCATTTTCACTACGGGCGCTGGCCAGAATACCATCTTCCAGAATTCCTCGTATCAATTCCAATCCACAATTGGTGAACTGAGCCTGGCCGTCGAGGGCTTGGACAACCTCGGCAAGCGGCTTGAGACGTATGGTGGCCTCATGCTCTTTGGAGACAACACGACCACTACGTTGGCCGATCGCTCCGCCGTCCTTGCGCAAACCCGGCACGACGTGCCGGATGCACTCCAGTCAGCATACCCGGTACGCGCCCGCGACCACGTCATCGACCGCGAAAAGGACGAGATTGGGCGGCTCCACTGGGCCCGCCTCGAGAAGATTCTCCAAGCAGCTCCCCAAGCGGGGATCCGCGTCATCGCCGCTGCTGGGCCCGCAAGCGGTGCCGTCGCCGCCAGTGGCGTTGCGGCCGGTGCTTCCATGACAACCTGGCAGGAAGACATCGTCCCCGCCGCACGGCTCCATCTCGCCGCCGAACGCGATCTGCGTTGCCTGGGGCCTGAAACCATTTCGAACGTATCCATCCGGGCGCAACCCAAGGGCGCGTGCATGACGCCATCGGACCCACCTCAGCCGGACCCGACCAATGTCCGGAACTACTGGTACATCAGCCACGGAGTGGCCCAGTCGTGGGCTCTCCAGGATCTCTTTGAACTGGGAGACGTGGAACTGGTTCACACAATCCAAGATGGCACGAACCTCACACCGGCCGCGTTGGTCATTGACGATGCACCCAGTGGCCCGACGTTGGTCACCACATCCGGCACCAACGTCGGACCATGGCTTGACGCGGTCCTCGATGAGATGCAGCGCAGCACGGGAGCCCTCCCGCCAGGCGACGGCGAATGGCAGCACCTGCCCCTGCGCCTTTCAACACCCTTTGGTGGGGCGTTCTTCCGCGACGCTGATGCCAACGAAGTCTTCAGCGGATCACCGGTGCAATTCCGGATCCGAGTGACAAGTGACCCAACAACCGCAGGTCACGGATGGTTCGCCTTGGACCGCGTTGAAGTACTCGGCACCCCGAACCAAGATGACATCGGTGTCCGCTTCATTGATCCACCCTCCGATCATGTTCGTGCATTCGCGCCCGGCGCCCGCTTCGATGTAGCCCTAGAGGTTACGAACCGGGGATTGGCGCCCCAACCCGCTCGCATGGTGGAACTGGATGTTGACCAGGTCCTCGACTGCCAGGGCAAGTGCCGGCTTTCCCCCGCCGAACCTAGCCAAACCCTTGCCGTGCCGGCCCTCGGCCCTGGGGAACAAATTCTCCTACGCGTAAGTCAAGTGGGTGAGCCAGTCTTTGGCGGCGCATTCCCCCAGAGCAATGGCCTGCCCAAGCGCGAGCACAATAGCACCTTTGCCTTCAAGGCCTCCCTGCAAGATGTTGTTGACGACCAAGTTGCCAACAACATCGCCAACGCCGTGGCCCGCGGCCAGGAAATCACTCGCTTCGAATTCGGCGACGTTACCGTAACGCCCCTGCTACAGGATGCGCCGGGTCAGGCCATCCATGTCAACGCCGAATTGAAGAACGTGGGGACCCAGGCGAACCGGGTAGTCCTTACCGCCACGCTCACGCACGCACGGCCAGAAATTTGCCAAGGCCCCGAACCTGCGCCCTTCGCCTGTATTGACGATGAGCCGGTTGAGACGCTGTGGACGGAACAGAGTCGCCTCACCCTATCTCGCGATGCGTCCACCATAACTTCGATGGTGATTCCCGCTGGCCTGCCCGGCGGGGTGTACCGGCTCCACATGGAGCAACTTGCCTTCGACAGTGATAACGCCCTCGTCGAAGACTTGCCATCCTTAACGTACACAATCCACGTGGTCGATGACGACATCGAACCGGATGGGGCGCGCGCTTGGCGGGGCGATTTCATTGACAACGAGACGCTTCGTACAAGTGCCAGTCAAGTCATTGCTGTGGACCAGTTTGGCTCAGACAGTAGCACGCGCCACCCCGAAACGGGGCAATCCCTCGAGCACGGATGGCGGGCGTCGTCGTTCCGGGGAGCACCCGGCGCAGAAGGCTCCCCCCGCTCCATTGAATGGCTGCGCAGCGCGGCACCATCATACTCAATGAGTGACCGGACCTGGAGCAAGTTGGAAGGCGAAAGTGCCGCGGCAGCGGGCAATGCCGACTTCGGCCCCGACCACCTCCTATGGCAGCCTGAAGTATCCAATGTCACGGAGCACCCCCTGACGCTTGCTGGTCTTGGACGCCCGACACTCACGTTCGAGACTCAATACCAAATGACCCAGGGAACTGGGTATGTGGTATCCATGGAACTCGCTCAGCGCCAGTGCTTCGACGACACCATTCTTGATCGAATCAACTGTATCTGGCGGTACCCCGACACCGGCCCCGGCTTTGGCGGCCGCGGCGACCACTACGAATGGTTCCCCCTGGCGGCCAAGGAATTCTCCATCGATGAGCAAATCGTGCACGACTTGGGTCGTGCCGAGGCCACAAGCCGCGACCACGAAGGCCTGACGTTCTGCACGGACAGCGCCATTGGTACCTGCCGCCGCAACTGGGACACCAACCCATTGGCAGGACTGCCCGGCATCTGGGGTAAGACCCAGAAGTCAAGCACCGGCATCGGTGGCTGGACCACGCTCCACTACGAAATCGATGTGGATGAACAGGACCACGGCGTCGGCAAGAACCTGACCAGCGGAGAACCAATCTACGACGGTCTCGGCGACTACTGCCTCAGCGTTGCCAAGCAAGAAGGCGTCAACGTCACATGGCATGACCCGGAGACCTGGTGTGCGTACAGTCTCGCGCATCCCGAGAGCGAAGACCTCGTCCCTCGGCCGGTCCGCTTCCGCTTCAGTGCGGCCAGTTTCGGTGGCGATGTGGGAGTCAGCCAATGGAATGTTGACCAGATTCGCTTGACCAGCCACCAATTGGATATCCAGGGCGCTGACAAGATTCCAGTCCACACTCTGGACGACAGTCGGCGTGTTATCCCCATCCGCGTGTCCAACGACGGCGTCGTCAATGAACCCGTGCGTGCTTCGTGGGCCTTCACCAACCGGCTCCTAGTGCCTGACGTAGACGTCGGCGTATCTGGTTCGCCGCTGGGACCATTCCGTGACGCTGTCGACCTTGACTTGGCGCCCGGCCAGCAGCGCTTCATCTATGTGGAATACGCCGTGGGACTAGGCACTGGCTTCGTGGATGTCGCCAAGGTCCGTACACCGTTCACGGTTGACATTCAATCCCTTGCAAGTCCCTTCGAGCGCACTAGTGTGCTCATGGATGCGTCGTTCGAGGCCCGCCGATGGGCCGACCTCGAAGTCCGGTCTGTGGTCCTTGGCGAGGACGCTGTAAGCAGCCCCGCAACGGCCAACCTAGGCGTGCCATTGCCTGTGACGATGACCATTCGAAACCAGGGGCAGGCCAGCGTCGATTCTGGCATCGAATACGTCATTCTG
>JBFJXU010000007.1:0-22180 GCA_041622975.1 Thermoplasmatota archaeon | reverse complement strand
GTCCAGCCCCGGTGACCGACAGTTGACTATTGACACAACATTGTTGCCGGACGGCATGTACGAAATGACCCTCCAAGGCCGTCGCCAAGGTGACACGGGCCAATGGCCTCTGGGCCAGGTTTTCGTTGACAACACCGCACCCACTTTGGTCCCCGAAATCACCGTCGCCGGTTCCCGCCCTGCCTTCCGGATGACGGCCATTGATGCACTGGGCCCTGCCCCCCTTGATGTTGATGGCTTCACGCTCACCGTCGACGGCGCCAAGGTGCCGGTTGATGCGACGCTCGTCAACACCACACTCTACGTGCAAACCAAGGTGGATGTACCCGGCGGCGTCCACCAAGTTACTGCTAGTATTGTGGATGCAGCTGGCAACGTGGGTTCCACCACCTGGACTCAGGAAGTGGACGCCCGTGCCCCCCGCATGACGGACTATGCGTTCTCTCAAATGACCGGCCCCAGCGCGGGGCGGACCGGGACCATGGCGACGCTCACGCTGCATGCGGGTGGCCCCATCCATGCCGTCCGCACCGGTCCGCTGGGTGAGACTCCCATGGAGCAAGTCGACGGCGCCTGGCGAGCCCGTGCCCCCCTGAGTGAAGCGTGGCCCGTGATTGCCACAACGCCGAATGGGGACGTGCCCCTGGGCACGCTCATTACGCCCATCGACGACGAAAATCCGACCCTTGTGGCAGAGATCACCGACATCGGTCCTACCAGCGTTACCATCAAGGCACAAACCAATGAAGCCAGCACAATCCAAGCACGCAGTGCCGGCAGCCTAGCCGTGGGCGAACTCGGACAGCAATGGGAACTCAAGGTGCCTGGCCTGCGGCCCGGCACGCCGCATGCGGTCACGGTTGTAGCCAAGGATGGCGCGGGCAATCCAGCCCATGCCGTTCTACTCATCAATACGACACCGGACGCCATGGCCCCCGATGTGGGTGCCATTGAGGCGACCACTCGCGGTGATCAAGTGGAACTGTCATGGCCGCGTCCGCGCGACGACTCTGGTATTGCCCGCTTGACGTTGGTGCGCACCGGAGAGCGCGTTGACAACATCGACCTGGAAGCCAGCGCGACCACATACACTGACCGCGCGGACGGCCCTGTCACCTACCACTTGCTGGTCGAGGACCACGCCGGACGCATCGCCCGATCAGCCAGCGTTCATGTGACGGTACTTGGTGACGCAGCGCCCACGGCAATCGTAGAGCCAGACGCGGGCATTGGACCATTCACTTTCACCATTCGCCACGAGCGCGGCATCGAACCCGACCGCGCCGTGCTCGTCATGGACGGCGAGCACGCACTGGAGCCCTGCGGCCCCCGCTGCTGGCGAGCCACCATCCAACTGGCGCCCACCACACTCGCCGAAGAAAGTGATGGATATGCCACGCTTGGCTGGGGCCATGAATCGTACAACGTGACCGTGGAGCGTCCGCTTGTCTTCTCCGACGCGGCTCGGCTCTCCAGTGAAGACGCGCCAAGCCCCGTCTTCGTCATACCCTTGGCCATCCTACTTGCCGGCTTGTTGACACAACGGAGGCGCGACGCATGAACAGATCCCTCGCAGCTGTCCTTCTAGCCCTACTCGTGATTCCCATGGCCCCTAGTGGCCAGGCGCTTCACTTGCATGCGTTCACTGAGTTCGTCGATGACCCTGACCGGCCGCTTTGGATTGGACTCCAGGAAAACCAGACGCGCGTGCGCCCTGTGGATACGGGCATCGAACAAGCGTATGACATGGTGAACGGCACCAATGGCGTTGCCTGGGCCGCCGCGGTCGGGGCAGGCCAATCAGCCTATGGTGACGCAGGCGTGCTGCGAGTGTTCCATGACGAAATGGGCAACGATGGCCGCCAAGGCGGAATCGGCGGCTGGCAAGTACTCGGCGACGCTGCTTGGCGGCTTGACCGCGGCTACCAGGCAGACGGCTGGGCGTACGTGATGGGGGGCGCTTCCTACGCTACCCCCAGCAAGAGCATGCTCGTCACGCCCGCCATTGACTTGGAAACGGGCTTCATCGACGAGCCGGCTCGCCAAGCGACCCCCGTGACCGATGTGGCGGGTCCGCAGGCCCGCAGCACCTGGAACAGCGCCCCCGGTTCGTCCGACGCCGCCGACCCCGCCATCGACCTACTGGAGAATCTGGGGCTAGCAAGTGCCTGGGCTTTCGCCAAGAATGCCTACCTCACGGCCCACCAACGACTACTTGAGCAGAACATCTTCGTCGGTTTCTTCCTGGATGACCGGGAGGGCCCAATCACCCTCGAGTTCCGTACCCGCTACAACCTTGGCGAAGACCGGGACGGCTTGCAGGTGCGTGTCTACACGGAGGAACCCAAGGATACAACCTGCCCGGCAAGCACGTGCACCGTGCTGCAAACAGGTCCCGGTGCCAGTGCCATGGAGGGATCGGCCATCACTGGATACTCGCTCTTCACGCAGCGATTCTACTTCGACATCACACAGTATGCGGAGCAGACGGTATGGGTCGGGTTCTACCACGCGGCCATGCCACTTCTGAGTGCCCGCTACTTCGATAGTGGATTCTTCAATACCACGGAGCCGTTGCGAGGGGCCCTTATTGACGAAGTTACGGTGAAGGCCCCGGCGCATCCTGCAAGCCTGCACGTCCGCCCCCTTACTGAGCCCTCACTAGTGCCCGCCGGCCGCGTCGTTCCGACCGTGGCGAACGGAACCCCATTCCACGTGGAGGCAGACATTGTCAACGACGGTCTCCAGAGCCTTGACATCGAAGGAATCGTAACGGTCACCGACCGTACCACTGGGAGCATCGTCTCGACCGACAGTGTGTCTGCCACGGTCCCCCGCGCTGGCTATCTCCGCGTGTCATTGCCCATGGAATTGGGACCTGGAAAATACGAAGCAACCGTCACGGGGCACAGTGGAGTCATCCAGGATGCCGAGTCCATCCTTTTCGACGTGGCTGACGTAGCCGCCGTCAAGGTCAGCAAATTATCCCGCTCATCACCCACCGTAGCCACGGACGACGTCTTGACCCTGAGCGCCGACGTGCGCAACGCAGGCAACATCCCGTACGCGGACAACATCACGATTGTCACGCACGTGGACGGCCAAATCATCGACCTCGTCACCGACCCCTTACGGGCAGTGGCCCTGGCGCCGGGTGAAAACACGACACTCGAATGGACCGTTGACACAGCCAACCCGGGCCGTTACTCGTGGGCCATTGTCTCCGGTTCAGCGACGCTCGACCCTGAAGTAGCGCTGGCACAACACCTCGGCCCGGACATTCATGCCTCTACATGGCTGGACCAGGGCTTGGTGATTGATGGCTCCATCACGGATGCCGCATGGAATCAAGCGCCCACATTCACATTCCAATTGGATGGCCAAGGCCCCACGTATATCCCGTTCGACAACGACCGGACCCTACCCCGTCCCGCGACAGCCCGTTTCCTCAACGATGACAGCAATCTGTACATTGCACTGGAATTAGCAGATAGCACCCGCACAACTCGCGAGGACCTGTTCAACTTGTTCTTCGATGATGGTGGTGATGGCGCCCTGTCCGGTGACGCCGATGGTGTGCGCTGGGACTTGAGTACGGTTGCGGACTTGTCACTGGACGATCTCAATTGGACCACGGGTGCCTACGATGGCGACCTCGCCGTTACGGACAACGGCACCCATTACATTGTGGAAATCCGGCACCCCCTGGGCGTAGCTGGGACCGAGGGCCTCCAAGCGGGCCCGGGCGACCTCATTGCGTGGATGCTGCACGAGCACGATGGCCACCGCCGTGACTACCACGCTCCGATTGCTGCCGCTTACCAAGATGGCCGCGGTCTCCTCCTGCCCGATGGGTCCCTCATCGATGAGAGCCTTGAGTGGCTGCCCCTGCGCCTGGCCACCGCCACATCTGGCTTCGCCAGCCCGCAGGTATTCCCTGGACCTGGCTTCGGTGTGGGGCAAGCGCCCCCAGCCATCTTCGAGGTCCCCTTGGACGAGTGCCCCACCGGCTGGGGTCAAGAAGGCATCCGAAGCGCCACACTCGCAGGCAATGTGGTGTCGGCCGAGAAGTGGACGTGCGCCCCCCACCCCTTGGCAGACGGCCTGGCGTTATGGGAGGGCGTCGCCCACGAGGATGACCCGTACAGTCGCCTAGGCAGCCAAATCCAGCAACCTGGCCCGGGTGCCGAGATGGTTGACCGACGAACGGGTGACATCCCCCCTGGGACGAACGGAGTCCTCGTGAGCCCCCCGTTCACCGTGGATGGCGCTGAAGACCCAACGCTACACTTGTACCATCAATACGCAACCCGCGCATACATCGTGGATGAGAACACCCGTACCCCGACGGGCATCATTGTTCCAGGCGAGCGCATCGTCATTCGCTCCATTGGACGCATTACGCTCCAGACATTGGAGGATGGTGGTTGGAGTGACCCGATTCTCTTGGTCCCGGAAGGTGGTTACACCACGGAGGCCGATGTGGGCATCGAGGACCCTCGGATTCCCGGTGGCCGGTCGTTGTTGGATGCCCACGCTCCTTGTGCTCCCGGCGCCCCCCATCAGACACCGCCCGACCGCTGTGGATTCTGGTGGCCGGTGGGGGAGCAAGACGCCTACCGCGCCCTGGAAGATGACATCGCCAAGGGCGGTGAATTCGAAGGCAGTCCCTGGCTGGTCGACCGTATCCCACTCACGGGCGCGCACGGCCGCCACGGAGAAGACGTGGTTGACCTGGAAGGCAAGACCCTGCGGCTCCGGTTCTGGTTCATGCGGGGTGGCCCCGGAGAAGGCGACGAGCCCTTCGGCTGGCGGCTGGGCCCGATGGCGGTCTCCGACGGCGCTCGCTTCCAACACGACTTGGCTGTGCTTGACGTGCAGCCCGCCACATCCTACGACGCTGCGGGCGGCCTCGGCCCCGGCACCAAGGTGATGTTCAACGTGACCGTTGCCAACAACGGCGCAGCCGTGGCGCCAGTCGCCACCGTTCGGCTGACGGGGGACTGCGATGCCGTGGGTAGCCTGGCTAGCCCGCTTGGCCCCGGGGAGAAGGCAGCACTTGCCCTCCCCTGTGCCGTCGGAACGGACCCTCTCAACGTGGGGGCTAGTGTCCTCTACGCGCCCGAGGAGTTCCCCGCGGACAACAAGGTACCTGCCCGCGAATGGCCCGTCATCGCCCGACCCGACGTTGCCGTGGCCGTTTCCGCCAGTCCATCCGTGGCGGGTCCCGGCTTTGAACGTGACATCTTCATTCGACTAACCAACGAGGGCAACGTCCCCGTTCAAGACTTCGACGTGGACCTGTCTGTGGTCGGCACGGATGACGGTGTTGACTTGCTCAACTCGCAGACCTGGCACATCGACGGAACCTTGGGTGTCGGGGAAACCCGAAGCATCTCTGACCCGTCCTTGGGCGCGACCCCCACGCCCCGCCTCACCTTCACCCCTGCCCTGGTGGGTCGCTATGAAGCCCGTGTGGTGGCTGACCTAGAGGACGTTGACCCCTCCGACAATGCCAATTTTGCCGTCATGTCGGCGCGCTCCGTCCTGTACGATGACAACCTCGCCGGCCGCCCCGTCACGGTCGCAGGCGTTGTGAACGGCAAACTGGACCTTCAGGAACCCTTCCGCCGTGCTGACCTTGGTCCCCTTGACAGTCGCGCCGCCATCACGGCCGCCGATACCGATGGTCGCATCCCTGCTGACACGGATGCTAGCATTCACTTGCCTGACTTGGACTTGACCACGCTCCGCCAAGCGTCGCTGGCCGTCCGGCACCGCTACGACTTGGAGGAAGCCTACGATGGAGCCCGCCTCGAAATCAATGATGGCACCGGGTGGCTTCCCCTCACCCCGCGCCCCAACGAGGCGGCGGGCTTACCCAATGGCCACCCCGACATCGCATTGGCTGGGGACAATGCTCTCGGCGTTCGCGTGGCGGGCCAAGCCTTCACGGGCTCAAGCGCCGACATCACGGATGACGGGTGGCTGGTCAGCGAGTATGACCTGGCCGATGACCCCCGCCTGCGCAAGACCACGGTCGCGGATTCCTTCACCCTGGATGACCTAGCCTCAGAACCGGCGGCCATTCCCGGAGTTGACTTCACGGGTGCAAGTCGCTTTACCCACCCGACGTGGGCCTTGGGCGACCAGCAAGCCGTCAACGACGGCCGACTTTGGTGGTTGGACAATCGCACCGGCGAAGGGCCTCGCAGTGGAAGGAGCATGTGGTACAGCGGGTCGATTGGCACAGGCGGCGCTACCGCCGTGCTTGACACCACATTGGAACTCAAGGTGGACATTCCCGCCAATGCCACCCTCACGTTCTGGGAGCGCCGAGCCGGTTGGCAGGATGGCCCCCACGGGACCGGGGCACACTACTTGGTGGATGCAGGGCCGGGCTGCGGCCAGGCGCTTATCGTCAAGCAAGGGGCAGATGGCTGGAACCAGCGTGCCATGGATTTGTCCAAGTGCACCGACGACCCCGCCGTCAAATTCCGTTACTTCAGCAGCCCCGGTGAAACCCCCGCGCACGGTGCGCAAGACGTCAGCGGGTGGAGTATTGACGACCTCGCCATTACAAGCGCCAGTGGCACGTTCGCCCTCGACTTGGAATCCCCGGACCATGCAGCCTTGTTTGTTAGCCGAGACGACGCGGCCCTGGGGGCTACGGGTTGGCGACTCTCGGATTCAGAACTCGAACGGCCAAGCGCGTGGCATATCGACGACGTGGACGGGCGACGCGCATGGCGCTTTGCTGACGACTCCGAGCAGGGCTACCCTCACCTGGCCGACGCAGCCCTCATTTCCCCCGTCATTGACCTAACTGATGTCGTCAGCGGCAAGGCCACGCTCCACTTCAGCCACCGCCATGATTTCGAAGCAGTCCACCGGGCTGGTCGCGATGACCGCCTCGATGACGACTACACCGCCGCCATTGATGGTGGACAGATTCTGGTGCAAGTGGAAGATCCCGCGTTGAGCGCATTCGGACCCTGGCAGCCGTTGCTCAAGAGCGACGTGGACCGAATCTTCCTACGGACCTGCGATTCGTATCCCGTCCAACATACCCCTTGCGAGAACACAAACAAGCCTGAACTGGGGCTAGCCACCACAGGGCTCGGCTTCCAGGCTCTCTCCTTAACGGGCTACACTGCCCTGTATGAGCGTGGCGTTGACGACAGTGGTGCCCGCTATGGCAACGGCGCATCCTTCCAGTCAGTCCCGGGCTTTGCCAAATGGGACAAACTTGGCACGTGGACCGAGTTCCCCGCGGCGCCCGTCTTCAGTGGCGACGTGCCGTGGCGCGACGAGGCATGGGCCATCGACCAATTGGCTGGCAAGCGGTTCCGGCTCGCATTCCACGCCTCCACCAACGGCAACCTCCAGGCCACCGGTGGCGGCCACCATGGCTGGTCAATCGCTGACGTCGCCGTGACCAGTGACGTATTCGACGGGGCTCCAGTTCAGGCGCGCCTGCGCCTCGGAACCGACGGCAGCGTGACCGGCGGCGACTGGACCATTTCCGACATCACGCTCGTCGGTGAGCGCTTTGAACGAAACATTGGCATCCTTCCCGGCAACGACTCGGTAGCCCCGCCGGCTGCATCGGTCGTCGTCCCCTTCACGGTCCAAAACCTGGGGACCGCCGACCGTGCGCGCGTCGCCGTAGAAATCAGCACCGTTCCCGCCCGGCCATTTGAGGTGAACGGGCTGCCCGCTGACGAAGACCGCTTTGGTCCCTTTACGCTAGGATCTAGCGGCGGCCTCCAAGATCGCATACCGTTCACGGTCACGCTGGATGCGCCGGCCGAAGGACGGACCACTGAGATTCATGTCCGGCTCCTGGAAGACCAGGGCTCCAGTTCGATTATTGATGGCACGCTGGTGCATGTCCCGCGATGGGCTACGCCCGTGGATGAGAACACGGGCAACCTGGCGGCCACCGTCCAGGTCACGGGCAGCACGGTGGACCGCCTCGCGTGGCAAGAAACTCCAACACTGGCATTCGTGGATGGCGACGCAGCCAACGCTACCGCAGTTCTTCGCAACGAGGGCACGCGCAACGCCACGCCCACATTCACTTGGACGCTGGAGCATGTGGTCCGCAAGGGCGGCCAGGTTGGTACCACGGAAATCGTCGAACCCGTCCACACGGCGTCCCAGTCCGCGCATACCTTGCAGCCCGGCGCCCAGGCGGCATACACATACGACCTTCACCGCGCGGCCGACGCCGGACTATACCGCCTCACGGCCACCGCCCCCGGCCTGCGCCACGTCACCGAATTCATGGTTGACGGCGCACTGGAAATCTACGCAGCCGACTTCACTGAAGACCTGCACAACTGGACAACCACCGCCACGCCCAGCACGAGCAACGACTTCCGCCACCGAGACAACCTGCGGTGGGGCGTCGATGAGGACGAATTCCTGTCCGGCCGTCACTACTGTAGTCAAGGTGGCTGCGACGCACAAGGTACCAGTCCCCTTGGTGACGTTGGCCCAGAGGCCGCTGCAATCAGTCCGTCCATCGACTTGAGTGCGCTGCCTGATGGTCGCGCCACGCTCAGCGTGACGCACACACCCACATTCCGGGACGGCGACGGCGCCACCGTCGAGATCTTGCCCCTGCGCTATCCTGTGGACCCAATCCTCGGGTCCCGGCCCGCGTTCACCTGCCAGGACGGCGACAAGAAAGGCTCCCCGACCTGGTTCCGCCTGTCGCCCGTTGGTGGGTCCGATGGCATGACGTCGCCCCCGGTCCGAAACACCGTAAACCCCCTGGGGCCAGAACAACCTGTCCTGCAAGGGCCGTCGCCGGCGCGCACCGACCGTTTTGACCTGCGCCAAGTGGCGATTCCTGTTTGTCCGCTTGATGAAACTGTGACGGCTGAACCTACTGTGATGACCAATTACACGGTCCAGGTCCGTCTCCATGTTGGATTGCAGCCAGGCGCTGGCCGTATGGGTAGCCAGGGCTGGTCCATTGACCATGTGGGCATCAGTGCAGCAGGTGTGTCCCTCGACCCCCCTGCATTCGAGGCACCCATCGTGGACGGTGCCACGAAACGCTTCCCACTCACATTGACCAATACGGGCCCAGGTGTGGACACCTTCGGCCTTGCCGTTGACCCGCTTGGTTCCACCTTGGATTCCGATTGGGTGCAATTCCAACCACCGACCGCGACGCTTGGCCCTGGCGAATCTCGCACCATCCTCGCTTCAGTGCACTTGCCCGCCGCAGAGGGCCTGAATCGTGGCCAATACCTCGCCACGTTCGAGGCTCGCAGCCGGGCCGATGCCACCCTCACAGCAAGCAGCCGCGCGACGCTTGGCCTAGTGGAAAATCCTCTGCCAGACCTCAGCATCTCCATTGACCCGGAGACTCCCATTCAGCAAGGCACTGTGGTCCCCATCCACATCACCGCCTTCAATGGGGGTGACCAGGCAGCTCAAGAAGCACCCGTAGAGGTCGTGGCCATCGCGCCTGACGGAACTCGTTCCCCTATCGGAACAGCCCACGTCCCTAGTCTCTGTGCCGTCACCGAGTGTGGCGCCGCCAGCCGCCGCATTACCAGCGTCGAGTGGGCCGTTCCCGAGGTGCCGGGGCGCTACACCATCGAGGCGACCATCGATCCACTGGAGCGCATCATCGAACAGCGTGAGGACAACAACAATGTCTCGCTCGCAGTGCAGGTGGCGCCCCTCGAACGCCCCGACTTGTCCGTGGCTTACATCCACGTGGACGGCCTTGTCCGCCCCGGAGTTGCCGATCAAGGCGGCGTCCTCGTCGCCACAGCGGGCATCACCAATACGGGGCATGCGCCGGCATTCGATACCCGCGTGGTGCTCTTGGCTGGTTCAGTAGCCCTGAGTGAGCAAACCATCGATGTTCTCCTTCCCGGCCAGACGCGCAATATCAGTGCCGTCAAGGTGGCCCACGACGACCTGCTCCTTCGCGCCTTCGTAATTCCCCAAGGATCAGAGTTGGATGACAGCAACAACGAGCGCAGTGCATTCATCCGCGTCCAAGAACACGACCTCACAATCCAAGCCCCCGCGACAACGGTTGCCCCCGGTGGCCGTGTCAAGATGGAGGTCAACGTAACCAACCTCGCCGGCAACATGGACCGGGTACGAATCACGGGTGCAGGCGACTGGACGTTGACGAGCATCCCTGAACTATTGGTTCTCCCTCCCAATGCCTCCATGCCGGCTCTGCTCTTCTTGCAAGCCCCGGCAGATGCGCGCAGTGGTGAGCACACGGTTGACGTCCTAGTGACGCCCGATGGCGGCATTCCCATTGCGCAGCAAATCAATGTCACCGTCCAGGCGATTGAGCAGCCACCCGTCCTAGAGGTTCCGTTAGCCGGCGTGACGCCTGGCGCAACCAAGGTTCCCATCATGGCCTCTTCCGCGTCGAACGTGCCCCAATCGTTCGTGGTCACCGTAGGGGGTCCTACCGGGTGGGTCGGCAGCACGGAAGTGACGCTTGCCCCCGGCGAGACCAAGCGTGTCCTGGTGCCATTACAAACACCCAGCGATGCGGCCCCAGGCAGGTACGACCTAACTGCCACCGCCGCCGTGGCCGAGGACCAAGAACCCCTCGCGGTCAGTTACGGGCAAGTAGACATGCTGAGGGTCAGTCAGGCATCGGCCGACTGGATTGATGCGCGCCGCACGGTAACTACCCAGGGCGACCAGATTGTCATGCGGCTGGCCATTTCCAACGACGGCAATGCACCATGGCGCCCCCGCCTAATCACCGTGGACGCCCCACCAGGCGTAATCCTTCCAGTCGTCGAGGGCGACGTCCTTGCTCCTGGCGAGGAGTCCGTCATGGAAGCCATTGCCCACCTCGGAGCGGAAGCCCCGGCGCGCCCGTGGGCCCGCATGGAACTTCGCATGGCAGCCACAGACGGCGTCCGCGTGATTCCACTGGAAATGCCCGACCCCACCGACGTGCCCGACCTGACGCTCAGCGGATTGACGGTTACGCCGCGCGGCGAAATCAAACCCGGTGACCGCGTCACAGTCACCGCCAAAATCCACAATGCTGGCTTTACGGCCAGCCAAGCCACTAAGGCCCTGGCCTACGCTGATGGTGTCCTGGTAGGGGCCGTCGATGTGCCGGCCATTGCCGCCGGGGAAGTGCATGAAGCAACATTCCCCTTCAAGGCCCGCGGTGGCCAGACCATTTTGGTCGTCGAGGTTGACGGCACCCGGCACGTCTTGGAGTCGGTTGAAACCAACAACGCCGTTAGCCAAGTACTCGACGTGGGTGAAACGCCCTTCCAATCGATTCCCGCGGCCTGGCCTGCCATGCTGCTCCTGGCCCTGGTAGTCCTCACCGGTTGGAGGCGACGCCGTTGAAGCGCCCGATTATTCTCTTCGTCGTAGCCCTCGTGGCAGCACCCGCTCTGGCCGTGGACGCCAGTCAGGACCTCGCCTGGTGGGGCCCGACTGATGTTTCAGGATGGCACATCCGAATTCCGGTCACGGTCACGAATCCCATGGATGTCACCGTGCACGATGCACGAATTGTGACTCAACTAGACATCAAGCAGGCACTCCTTGATGGAGGGTGGATCAACTCGCCGGGCAGCAATGGCGCCATCTTGCAGTCCTTCGAATTGGACCCTGCAAGCATCCGAGTCGTGGAGGTTACGAACCACGAGGCTAGCAAACCTGGTTCATCCGACGGCGTGCTTGTGTCCTACGACCGCAACAAGGCCCGCAGTGACCCCGACCGTTACAGTATCCCAGTTCAGGTAGAGACCGCGGGCCTTGACACAAGGCGCTCCTATGACGCTCGCCTTGACCCAATCGTGACACTCACCTGGCAGGCCAAGGGCGCGTTCCAAAACGACACCAGCCGCTACTTCGTGGCATACCTAGACACGACGAGCAGCCCCGCGAAGCCATTGGCCAAGGACGACCCAATTGGCACCGCCATGTTTGGGCCCGGCCCGCACACTACACTGTATGGCTACGCTCCTGCACCCAATGCAGGTCCCACCCGTGCCACACTATGGGGGCTCCATGACCACACGAATGTGACCATCGAGGTCTACCGGGATGGTCAGTTCCGGCCCGTGCCCGCCACCGAAACCAATCCCAATCCATTCGTCCTAGACCGCGAGGAGATTCGGCAGGCATTGCTTGCCACGGGAGATGACGCGGTGTTCCGGGTTCTGGCTGACCGGCCCGTTCTCGGTTACGTGGCCAAAGGCGGCTTTGTGCCGTCCCTGACCGGGGGCCACCTTGGCAACGAGTTCCTCTTCGAGGCCCCTGGAAACGAACAGGACACGCTGACCATGATTGCCGACCACGGCAAGCCGACGGTGGCCGAGGTCAGCAACCTGGATGGCACCACATCGTTCACCGTACACCTCAACGACGCTGACCACCCGTACCCTTACACGCGCGGCGCGCGCATCCACGGCTTCTACGCGGTCGACGAAACGCCGCCGTGCGAACCTATTGCCCGTTTCGAGCAAACCCCGCTACTGCCGCCGGGTACTGGCAACTGGAAGGTGGAAGTCATTGAGGGTGGGCCCGTCACGCTGCAATTGGCCCCCGGGCCGGATGACGAGCGCGTGCAAGTGCCCGCCGTAACCGGGGCCCCCGTCGGAGCGGACCACTGGTATCTGGCTTCCTGGAGTGACGAGAACTTTGCTCAACTGGGCGCCTTCCCTGGTTGCTTTGAGGCTCACCGGAACATCCCCTGGCAAGTGGCCGCTGTCACTGGCACCACGGCCATCAAGACGGGTACCCCCGAACGCGTGGACCAAGTGGACCCGTCCAATGGCCACCGCATTATCCCGGCCGCGCCATTGTTTGGCCCGGAATCGATAACGCCCCTGCGCAAAGAAATCCGCGACATCCCACTCCATACAACGGGTGACCGGGATGCCTGGGTTTTCCTTGGCGACGGCGACATGCGCGGTCCCCTGTCTGGCCCTAGCGGGCGAGTGTTTGCAGGTGACGGAGACGTTGTGGTCATTGCGCCGTACGATGGCACTCAAGTCACGTTCACGGATTCAGAGGGCCAAACCAGCACCCATGGAATCCGCAAAGCGAGCGCCTTGGAAATCGAATCCGATGCCACCTGGCGCCTAGAATCCACGCGCCCCGTCATGGTGTACCCGACCGGCGCCGCGCCGACGTTCCTCGCTGGTACACCAATGCCGTTCACCGTGCAGTCCGGTGCTGCGCAATTCTGGGGGCCCTTGCTGGACTTGCAAGGAGCCGGCGGCGCTGATCCTGTTAGTGGCAGCACGTTTGCGGGGGCCACGATTACCTATGGCCTCACGTTGAGCAACTTGGCCACGGATGCCAACGGTGATGCGGTGGCCGACCGGGTTGATGTGAAGGCAAGCGCTCCTGACGGCTGGACCGCCACAATCGACCGCCCCAGCATTCGCTTGGACCCGGCGGCAACCGAGTCCATTCGATTGAGTGTAACACCCGCCGACGGCGTGGCCAACGGCGCCCTTGGCGTGGTAACGGTTCGAGCCACCAGCCAAACGAATGCTGGCGTGGAAGACAGCGTGGATGTCATCACGTTCCTGAAGCGCAGTTTCGACGTGGGCATTTGGTTTGACCAGGCGGACGGTCCGAAGGAACAGGTCCGCATCACGTCCGAAGGCAATGGAACGAGATTCGACATGGTGGTCGTCAACCGGGGCAGCGTAACGGACACCTATAATGTACGCGTGGCTGGCATTGAGCCCGGTTGGGACGTACTCGTCCTCGATGATCAGGGGCGCGACCGCGACGAGATCACGTTGCAGGCGGGCGGAGCCCAGGCACTTACCCTTGACGTAACACCGCCGCCCGATACGGGCGACGCGGTAGCCTTCCATACGGTCACCGTCACGAGCCAAGCTAGTCCTGCGGCCACCGACCGGGCCGTAGCGACCACCAAGATTCGCCCCCCGAGCGATGTTCGACTCACCGTTGACCAACCGGGACTCGTCATTCCGCCCGGCCAGGAAGGCAGGTTCCCCGTGCAACTGAGCAACTCAGGCCAAGGTAGTGCCGAGGTGGTCTTCGACCTGCGCACAGATACGCGACCCGACTGGCTGGAACCCCGCGTGGACCTTGCCCTCGACCGTCCCATCACCATTGAGCGAATCACCCTCCTGCCCGGTGAATCGGTTCCCTTGGAAATTGTCGCGGGACCGCCAGCCCACGCCGCCAAGGGCGCTAGCCAGGGAATTCGGCTCGAAGCCTCGGTTGCTGGAACGGGGCAAATCTTGGAAGGCGTGGTCCACGCGGTCACGGCCCCCCATCATGACCTTCTGGTTGATGTGGCTCCGGTAGTCCTCATGGACCGACCTCAGGTCACTTTGGACGCGAAGGTGACCAACCAGGGCAACCTCCCCGAAGTGCTCAAGGTCACCACTGTGGATGCCCCGCCGGGTTGGAACATTACTGGCCCAGAGGTCATTCTGCTCAGGAACGGCACCGCCGACACGACGTTCACGATCATGCAAGCACCCGGCACGCCGCCGGGCACGTACCCCCTTACGCTCGGCCTAGTGAGCCAGGACGGCACAGTCAACCAGGTGGCTCTCAACGCCACGGTGCAGGCAGCGGGACTCCTTTCCGCGTCCCGGCTCGTAGATCTTGATGCTCGACCGGGAGCTCCTGTTACGGGTTGGCTCCGCATCGACAACCACGGCAACCGCCCCCTTCAGGTCGTCATCGGTGGCGGCGCCCCGTGGGCTGTCCAACCAGGCAGTCACAGCATCGCACCTGCTGACCACGACCTAGTCCCCGTCACTTGGATGGTGCCACGGGACGCAACGGACGGTCCCGTTACCATTAACGCGACGATCAACGGCCATCCCGAGCAGGACATCCGAGCTGTCGCTCACGTGGGGCGCCCCGACCTGCGACTCACAGCGCCGCTGCCCTTCGAGGGGCCAACGGGGCCGCTCGTGCGCGTGCAAGTCGTCAACGACGGCGACCGCGACGCTGGTCCGTTCAACATCACGACTGCATTGGGTGATGAGGTACTCGATTTGGCTACGATTGGTGTCCTGCGCCCCGGCGCGGCCAGCAACCTCACGTTGGCCGCCAGTCCCGGTGCGACGATCATGGTTGATCCGGACGACCGGGTCGTCGAAGTCGATGAAACCAACAACGCCCTTGCCATGCCCGTCCTGAACATGGATACGCCATTACCATCCCTTGGGGCACTCCTGTCGATTGCCGCTGCCTTCCTGGTCGCCGTGGCCAGGAGGCGCACTTGATTGCCCTGGTTGTCACGCTCGCCTTACAGGGAGCCTTCGTTGACTTGGCCACCGATGGCGATGTCATGGCTTGGGCGGACGCCACTGATGATGGCACCTGGATTCGCTGGCACCACATTGGCGGACAGACCGTTGACGTGACCCGCGTCCCGGCCGGCGCCACGGTGCAGAGTCTCGACGTGGCGGGCCACTTCGTGGCTTGGAGCGACGACAGATTCGGTGATTTGGAGGTCTTCCTTGGCGATGCCAGGGATAGGAGCCTGCACCGCATCACAACGAGCCCGCAACAGGATACTGGTGTAGCCATGGGGGACCTCATTGTCTGGATGCGCGAAGGCGACATCATGGCCGCCTCCCCCGACACCAAGATGCCTCTACTGTACCAACGCAATGCGGGCATCGGTGCGGCCCCCGACGCAGACGGTGAATTCGTGGCGTGGAGCCAAGCGGGTACGTACTCGACGCTGCTGGTGCGCAACGCCCGTGGTGATACATGGGCACTGCAAGGCCACGAGGGGTTCGACCAGGGAGGTGCCGTCGTGGATGATGGTCGAGTACTGTACTTCAACGTGGACACCAAGAACCCGGACCCCCGCATCCGGGGCCGCAGCATCCTGAGTCTGGCCGACCTGGCAAGCAATGAAACCGCGGACCTGACCGGGGGCACGCAGGCCGCCGCCGACTTCGACCTGTCGGGACCATGGATCGGCTGGCGAGGAGAGGGCGGCTTGCGCGTCGAAAACACGGAAACCGGCGGCGTTGACGTCCTCCCCGACAGTCCATTCCGCCTTGCAGCAAACCACATTGTATTCATCAAAGCGGGCCAACTTGAGATCGCAGCGCTCGGTGAAGGCGTCGAAGAGGCAGCGGACCGCACCTGGCTCGTCTTTGTCGGTCTAGGTATCGCCTTCATCGCAGCCGGGTTCTACTTCGGCCCTCGGCTCAAGACTTAAGTGACCGAGGTGGAATCAGCGATGACTGCGGTGCCCGGTGGTGGACACCTAGGTAGCGCAGAGGAGCAACCACATGAACCCGAAACAACGCCAGGCCGCCTTCGTCGGTCTGGGTGTACTGATGTTCGTTTTCGCTGGCCTTACCGGGGCTAGTGCACACCTAACCAACGCTGATGGCGTAGCTAGCTACGGTGTCGGTGGCCAGGCCAACCCTGACCCGTGCCGCCAAATGAGCAGCAGTGATGGTTTGACTGACGACTGTGACCCGGCTGCCGCTATCAATTTCTTCGCTAGTGGTAACTACTACACCACGCCCCAGACCTGGACTTTCAAGACCGCCATGGGTCCCTTCGGCGTGACCGGCGACGTCTGCGCCCCCGTCCCCCTCGGCTTCAACATCGAGAACATTGACGATGGCAGCGGCGAGTGCAACGATGACACTTCCCGCTTGAAGATCCGCAACCAGACGTTCTTCCCCGCTGGCAGCTTCGCTGTCGGTTTGGGTGCCCTGTGTGACGCTGAAGTCGCCAACCTGCTTGGTGAAGACGACGAACTCAACGAGGACGTTGTGGACAACCGCCCGGGCCCCGGCGCCATCCCTGACGGCACCATCGACGACGGTGGCTTCGGCGCCGTGTGCCACACTGCTGGCCACTACGCCGTCCTGGAATGGGACACCCTCGGCTGCGGTAACACCGCCCACGCCGAAGACTGGGTCAGTGACGGCCTCGTCTGGATCAGCTACACCTGCGCACACTTCGTGTGGGTCAACGACACGGCCGGCGACGGCGGTGGCGACGTCATCAACCGCAAGTTCGGTCTCAACTCCGTTCTTGGTGGCACCGTGCAAGAGGACATCGAGCACGACATCAACGTCTGGCTCCCCGACTACACGGACCGCCAGACTGACTACGTGAACAGCCGCCCCGAATGGGCCGTGAACTTCGTCAACGGCCTCCTCGAGCCCCCGCAGGCCCCCGAGGAAGACACCTCGGATGACATCAACACCTGTGGTAACCCCTACGGTGACGGTCGCGAAGACGACGCTGTGGCTGCCACGGCCTTCGGCTTCGGCGGCGGCCACGGTGGCGACGGCGTCACCAAGGCTACCTTCGACAATGGATGTGCCGTTGATGGCACCATCTCCGTTGACGAGACCACCGGCGAAATCACGTTCGACCAGGACACCGCTGACTCCACGGAGACCATCGTTGTCTGGAACGCCGCCAACGTTGACAACGGCGACGTCGAAGGCTACGCCCCCGGCTCCGTGAGTCCTGCCACCAGTGGCTGGGCCGAAGTCCGCTAAGCCACCCGGCTTACTCCTCTTCCCTTTCCCCCTTCCTCAAACCCTTTTGACCGCCCGACACTGGGCGGCCTGTGCGGCTCAATGCCCTTCTCTTCGTCATCGCCTTGAGTGTACTCTCGGTTCCCACGATGGCCATGGTGGAACCCGTCCTTCCGGGAGAACCCCTGATGGTTCGCCCCCGCGACGTGACCGTCATGCAGGACGATCCCTGGATGGGTGGCGTTTGGATTGCCACCAAGTCGGTGGGTTTGTTCTTCAAGCCCTACCAGGGAGCGCCCCAATCGTGGGGGGCGGTAACGGGCATCCACACCAATTCCATTGACGGGATCCATGTAACGCCCCAATATGTCTGGGTAGCTAGTGCAGCAGGGCCAACGCGCCTTGACAAATCAAGTGCAACCTGGGAACGAGTTACGGAAGGCGGCCAGCCGTGGGACATTGAGTCCGTTGCGGTCCATGCGGACGGCAAAGGTGGTGCGTGGTTCGGAACGGAGGATGGCCTCTGGCGGGTGGGCGTGGATTTGAAGGCTCGGCGCGTGGACCCCCTTGAGTGGGACGAGCCATTCCCCGTGCTCGGGGTCGACGTGCGGGGCACTGAGGTCTTCTACACGGTATTCACCAAGGGCCTGGCCCGCTGGGATACTGCAACCGGCCAGGCAACCGTGTACAATAACACAATCATCCACGGCGAGCCAACCTATGGGCGCGTCGTGGTGCAGGGCAACGACGCGTGGGTAGGCAGTGCCCTCGACGGCGCCATCCGATACGACTTGACCACGGGCAAGTCCAAGCACTACGCTAGCCCTTACAATACGAATTCCCCCAACATCCGGGAGATTCACATCCATGGCACGGAAGCCTGGTTCGCGGGCGAAGGGGGCGTTTCCCGGTTCGACATGGCAGCCGGCTACTGGCAATCCTACCACCCCACGAGTGGCATGCAATGGGGCAGCGACCCACGATCCGTGGTCTTCGCCCAGGGGGAAGTGTATGCGGCCACGGTGCTGGGTGATATCTATCATTACGACCGCGCAACCGACTCCTGGGAGTCTGCACGTTGGTGGACCGCCGCCTTCTACCCGTGGGGCAACAACATCCGAGACTGCGATGTCGCGGAAATTGGCGACAAGACCGTGTTACTGGCCAGCGGGGTCGGCGCCACTACGACGAAATTCCACTTCGACACGGGTTGGTGGATTCGCTGGGGAGCCGTCCCAGAGGATCACGGGCAACCCCCCGACCTTTCCGTGTACGATGTTGAGTGGCATGACGGCGAAGCGTGGTTTGCAAGCACGCTTGGCATTGGCCACTGGCACCCCGACAACGGGTGGACCAGATACCGCACAGACGGCCTCACCCACCCCGAGCGTCGAGTCAACCTCGTGGTTGACGTTGCGGTCCATGACGACTTTGTGGCGGCCGCCACGCCGGGATATCCGTCTCGCGACGGCTGGCAACATGGCCACCTGGGGATTCTCGACAAGGCTTCGGGCCAATGGACGTTCTACGGGGCTGACGATGGTCTAGAAAGTACCAATGTGACTCGTGTAGCTATTCATGGCGACGATGTATGGCTGGCAACAGGCCTAGGAGTTCGTGTACTCCGAGACGGCGTGTTATCCGACAACCTCCTAGGAGGGGCGGACGTTGTCTTGTCGCTTCACGTCCACAATGATGTCGTCTACGCGGGCACGGTCTTTGGTGGATTGCTACGCTTTGAAGACGACGAACCAATACCTGAACCTGGATTCAGCAATCGTCCCGTGGAGTCCATGGCCACCATCAACGGCCGCATCGTAGGTGGCTGGGAAGACACATCGGATGGGGCCCGGCAATACGGTGGAGCCTTCAGGTGGACTCCCGGCCAAGAACCGGAACCCCTCCTGTTTGACGGCCCTCATCAGCCAAGCGTTCGTTGCGCCGCCTTCCACGACGACACTTGGTACTTCGGCAGCGACTGGGGCATCCAACGATACCGTGACGGCGTCGGCTGGCTCTTCCAGGATGCACGAGCCGCTTCCGGGCCAGCCGGAATCACCATCACGGCGCCCACCGGACTCGTTGATTCGGGCCCGATCACCATTGCCGGAACCGCCAATGGGCCGGCCGGCTCGCGGGTCGTGGTCTGGGATGGCGAGGCCTGGTCGCCCGCGCAAGGTGTTGCCACCTGGGAGACCGAGGTCGAGGTGGACACATCCACGCGCTTCGTCACGGCCCGCATCCTCCAGGACGGACTCGTCTTGGCCCAAGCGGTCCGCGACCTCAGCGTCCGCGGCGCACCCCCCGGTGACACCGACGATGACGGCATCTCATCTGCCGGCGTACGATTCAGCCCAGTCCTTTCCATGCAGGCAGGTCAGCCACTTCGCCTGACCGCCATGACGCCCGAGAGTACCGGCTGGCGCTTGGACCTGCTCTTGGCCGCGCCCGGCGGCGAACGGACTACCCATGCCTTTGAGTCCGTCGGCGAAGGAACTTGGAATGTGACGTCGCCGCCGCTGACCCTCGGCGCATGGGCCTATCAAGTGCACGCCCACACGCCGGATGGGGCTCTCGTGCGCCTCCCCGATGCCTACGGGCCATACGGTGCCTGGTACCCCCTAACGGTCAAGGAACGCCTCGGCGCCACTGGTGTCCATGTAGCATTCCCGGACTCGGAACAGCGCGTGCGCCAAGGTGACAATGTCAAGGTCCCCGTCACAATCCAAAACATCGGCAGTCATGACACGCCGGTCACCCTGGACTTGGGTGGCGCCGCCCAAGAATGGCTACAACACCCAGAAGGCATTCTTGTCACGGCTGGCGCTTCCCAGAGCATCCACCTCGACATCACCGTGCCGCGAGATGCCGCGGTTCGGCCTCATGACCTAGTCGTGACGGCTTGGCCCGTGGGGCAGCCAGAGGAAGCGTCGGTCGCCACACTCGTGCTTCGAGTAGCGCGCGAGGGGACATCCATCGGGGATGATGATGCAGGCCCAGGCGAAGCAGGAGGTGCCACCCCCCTGGGGGCTGTCGTTGGGTTAGGTGCACTGCTGGCCGCCGCGGCGATTGCTCAGCGACGTCGTTCCTGAAGCCGTTGAGTGCGTGTTCCCGCGATTGCCACTGCTGCGGCGAGGGCCGCTAGGGAAGCGACCCACGATGTTCCAGGCGCTTCGTGCAACGCTACCGGGGCGGGAACGGACACGGCGAAGGTCTTGGTCGAGTTAGCGCCGGCGTCATTGGTGGCAGTCACCGTCAGATTGTGCATGCCCACGGGCACTCGAACGTGGAACGTGTCGCCGACTCGCGTGGCAGGTAAACTGGAGTCGTTGGCCATCACCTTAGCGGTCACGGGGCGGTCGTCTTCCACACGGAATACCGTCACCGCGCCAGACTCAAGCACATCAATTCGGGGTGCTGGAATCGGCGCTACGGTCAAGGTGTGGACGGAGCTTGAGCCATTCAGGCCTTGGCCGTCCGTGGCGTGGCCTTGAACGTCGTATGATCCACGGGGGAGCGTAACCGGATTAGCCCAACGCACGCCGTCAATCGTAAACCACGATTCCTTGACGCCAGATGCATCCGAGGCACGCACCGAGATGTGAAGTGGCGTATCTGGCACCCATTCGTTGGGCACAGTGACGGCAACGTCGGGGGCCACGTCGTCAATCACTCGCGTCGTGACTGCGCCTGTCCACTGGACGTCTCGGCGCTCCGAAGCGACGACCAATTTGATTTGATCCGGGCGCGTGGAATTATCCAGTATGTGGACCAAGGGAATTGACCGAGTGGCGCCGGCTGGAATTTCTAGTTGCTCGAATGCGAGGTTCACCTGGCCGCGGGCATCCGCAGAGATTCGGACCTTTTCGTCCGCGGGTCCCCGATTCGTCAGGAGGAATGCATGCGGTGCGGCGCCATACTGGACTCGCTCCCCGGGTCGGCCCGCAAGGGATTCTGGTACGGCTAATTCCATCGTGATGGGGTGCACCGACAAAGTTGCCGTCGCTTCCGCAGTTGGCGTGAAGCCTGGGTGTTCCCATTTGGCACTCACCGCTGTGGAATTGGATACCTCGTGCATGGAGGTCACAGTCACCTTCCCCCCGGCACGAATCTGCGGCAGCCGCACCAGGTCCATGCTTGTCTCGTCCCCGTCCTGCCAGGCTACATCAAGTGTGCTCACCGGGCTCAAGGCGTTGCCTTGGTTGAACACTGTAATGGCTGCACGCGCTGTTTCCCCAGGAATCGCGCCCGCAGGCCCAACCTCGATGCGCTCGATGACAAGCGAGGCTCCATGGGTCAGCAAAGGGGCGGTCGCTTGCTGCCGGTCAAAGCGGTTGTCCGTGGCAAGGCTGAGGGTGAGCCTCGCCGGTGTACCGGGGAGAGTTTCCGGAGCGTCCACGGTTGCATTGATGGTCCTGGTCCCTCCTCCTGGCAGAGCGAACCGCGTTTCAGAGAGTGTGACGGGCCAGCCTGCATCGACTGAAGCGTCCAGAGTGAATGCCTGTGGGTCTTCGTCCACGTTCGTGACGCGAAATTGGGTCATCCCATCAACGTAGCCAAACCGGTATCCGAGCCACGAAATGGTCGGAGCCTCAACGGCGCCCAGCGCAGTCCGCGTGGAATTGACCATGAAGGCCGCTGTTTGATTCATCCATGCAGGGCCTTGACTGGCCGTG